>NZ_FRAX01000050.1 GCF_900142465.1 Fibrobacter sp. UWH6 | reverse complement strand
CCAGCGGACACTCCCAGCAGACACTCCAGCAAACACTCCCAGCAAACACTCCAGCTGGGATTCCAGCGGACACTCCCAGCAAACACTCCCCCGATGATTCCAGCAGGGACTCCAGCAGAGATTCCAGCGGACACTCCAGCTGGGATTCCAAGCAAAGACTCCAGCAGACATTCAGCAGGGACTCCCCAGCAGACATTCAGCAGAGATTCCCCAGCAGAGATTCCAGCGGACACTCCAGCAGACATTCAGCAGAGATTCCCCAGCAGACACTCCAGCAGGGATTCCAAGCAAAGACTCCAGCGAACATTCCCCCGATGATTCCAGCGAACATTCAGCAGGGACTCCCCAGCAGAGATTCCAGCGAACACTCCAGCTGGGATTCCAAGCAAATACTCCAGCGGACACTCCCCCGATGATTCCAGCGGACACTCCCAGCAGGGATTCCAAGCAAAGACTCCAGCGGACACTCCCCCGATGATTCCAGCAGACATTCAGCAGGGATTCCCCAGCAGGGACTCCCCAGCGGACACTCCCAGCAAACACTCCCCCGATGATTCCAGCGGACACTCCCAGCAGACACTCCAGCAAACACTCCCAGCAAACACTCCAGCTGGGATTCCAGCGGACACTCCCAGCAAACACTCCCCCGATGATTCCAGCAGAGATTCCAGCGGACACTCCAGCAGGGACTCCCCAGCAGACATTCAGCAGAGATTCCCCAGCAAACACTCCCCCGATGATTCCAGCGGACACTCCCAGCAAACACTCCCCCGATGATTCCAGCGGACACTCCCCCGATGATCTGAGCAAAGATTCCCAGCGGACACTCCCAGCAGACACTCCAGCAAACACTCCCAGCAAACACTCCAGCTGGGATTCCAGCGGACACTCCCCCGATGATTCCAGCAGGGACTCCAGCAGAGATTCCAGCGGACACTCCAGCAGACATTCAGCAGAGATTCCCCAGCAGACACTCCAGCAGGGATTCCAAGCAAAGACTCCAGCG
>NZ_FRAX01000049.1 GCF_900142465.1 Fibrobacter sp. UWH6 | reverse complement strand
TTTTTCTTCTGTTTTTTTTGGCGATTAAATTTTAGAAAATAGCCCATTTTTTGTTTAATTTAGGCGAATGTCAACAAAAAAGGGTGGCGAAGCCACCCACACATGTTGATGAAGAGCCAAATAAAAAATATTTTTCGCTTTTAAAAAAACGTGTAATAGAATTTATCAAAAGAATTACGGCAATACACCATCCCAAATGGGACAATGCACACATAATCTTCATTCCTACATCGACACCCAAAGATTTTACAAACGCACCCAGCAAAGGAGAAAAGAAACCAAATGAGTCTTGATTTCCAAAGTCAATAGGAGGATCACCTAAAAACCTTTCTGGAGAAACTGAGTGGACATACTGCAACAAGTACAATATGGCGTCAAGAATAATACCACCGTAGTGATGAAAGCAAAAGAATAACGCGACGGCGGTAAGACAAGGAAAATATCGATTTATCGTGTTCATAAATAAAAAAAGAACCTTCATCATAGATGAAGGTCTTGAATTTGTCAATCAACTAACAGTTAGGAAGCGTCTGCAACCGCGCCATCCTTAGTATCGAGCTTTTCAAAGTTCGGGGTAAGGACGTAGCAGTCACCACCAGCACCACCGGAAATGATTGCAGAGTAATCAGCAGAACCACCAGAAGCGGTATTTGCTTCAACATCGAGCTGCCAAACACTGTTTGCAACGCAGTCATTCAAAGCGCCAACGTTAACAGCCTTCCAGCCAGCACTCTTACCGGACTGCAGAAGAACGGTTTGGCCAGCGGTTTCACCATTTTCGGTGGTACCTTCAAAGTACTGGAAGTTAGAAGTGCTCTTCATCTTGTAGCCAATAAGCTTCCAGTCGCCAATACCAGTACCAACTTCGGAGATATAAGCGTCCTGCAACTTCACGTATTCTATAACAATTATAAGACGAAAATAAGTTGAATTAGTTGGGCTCTTCATCAACATGTGTGGGTGGCTTCGCCACCCTTTTTTGTTGACATTCGCCTAAATTAAACAAAAAATGGGCTATTTTCTAAAATTTAATCGCCAAAAAAAACAGAAGAAAAA
>NZ_FRAX01000048.1 GCF_900142465.1 Fibrobacter sp. UWH6 | reverse complement strand
ACGGTGTCACCCGGGGTCACCATTTCGACACCTTCCGGCAGCTGGATGGTACCAGTAACGTCGGTGGTGCGGAAGTAGAACTGGGGACGATAGCCGTTCATGAACGGAGTGTGGCGGCCACCTTCGTCCTTGGTCAGAACGTAGATTTCAGCCTTGAATTCGGTGTGCGGAGTCACAGACTTGGGAGCTGCGAGCACCATACCACGGGAAATGTCCTTCTTTTCAGCGCCGCGGAGGAGGAGACCAACGTTGTCACCAGCCTGAGCGTCGTCGAGGAGCTTACGGAACATTTCAACACCGGTAATAACGTATTCGGCAGTTTCGCCGAGACCGATGCGTTCGACCTTGTCGTTCAGATGAACAACACCGCGTTCGATACGGCCGGTAGCAACGGTACCACGACCGGTAATGGTGAACACGTCTTCGATCGGCATGAGGAACGGCTTTTCAGTTTCACGAGCCGGCAGCGGAATGTATTCGTCGCAAGCAGCCATGAGTTCCATGATCTTGTCCTGGTATTCTGCGTCGCCTTCGAGAGCCTTGAGTGCAGAACCGCGAATGATCGGAGCGTTGTCGCCGTCAAATTCGTACTTGGAGAGCAGGTCGCGAACTTCCATTTCGACGAGGTCGAGAAGTTCAACGTCATCAACCATGTCAACCTTGTTCATGAAAACAACGATCTTGGGCACGCCAACCTGGTGTGCGAGAAGGATGTGTTCACGAGTCTGGGGCATGGGACCGTCAGTAGCAGCAACGACGAGAATTGCGCCGTCCATCTGAGCAGCACCAGTAACCATGTTCTTGACGTAGTCAGCATGGCCCGGGCAGTCAACGTGTGCGTAGTGACGTGCAGCAGAAGTGTATTCCACGTGAGAGGTGTTAATCGTGATACCACGTGCCTTTTCTTCGGGAGCGTTGTCGATTTCATCGAAACGCTTTGCAGCAGCCAGGCCCTTAGCGGCGAGGGTGGTGCAGATAGCAGCGGTCAGAGTGGTCTTACCGTGGTCAACGTGGCCGATGGTGCCGATGTTGCAGTGCGGCTTACTTCTGTCAAAATGTTCTTTTGCCAT
>NZ_FRAX01000047.1 GCF_900142465.1 Fibrobacter sp. UWH6 | reverse complement strand
CCCGAATTCTATTTGCAAATGCATAATCCGAGCGGAATCTGAAGGATGCAAAAAAGGCCCCCAGATGGGAGCCAGCTAGGATAACTAAATTGCAACCTTCTCTTACCACAAAGAGGTTGCATTGAGTCATCTTAACCGAGAGCAAAGATACAAAATTCTTGGCTTGTTGTGTAGCCATTACACGCAAGCCCAAATCGCAGACATAATCGGATGTTCCCAAAGCACCGTATCACGAGAAATCAAACGGAACGGTTCACGAGGGAAATACGGAGCGGAGGCGGCACATAGAAAAGCCGTTGCAAGGAAGAAGGCTAGCCACTGCCATAAGAAATACGACGGATATGACTGGAGAATTGTTGACGCAAGTATCCGTAGTTTCATGAGTCCACAGCAGGTTCGCTGGAGATGCAGGCTTATGGGCCTGAAATGTCCTTGCGAGGAACTCATCTACCGTCACATCTGGGAGGACAAGCGGCATGGCGGTGACCTCTACAAATGCCTAAGGCACAAGAACAAGAAACACGCTTCCAGGGGCCGTAAGAACGACTACAGAGGAAGGATTGTCGGCCTAGTATCTATCGACAAGCGGCCTGCAATCGTTGATAAAAAGGAACGTTTCGGAGACCTTGAGGTAGACCTTGTCATCGGTAAGGATCACAAGGGAAAGCTGCTCACCATAAACGACAGGGCAACGAACCAAAGCTGGATTAGAAAAATCGGAAGCAAGAATTCTGACGAGGTTGCAGCTGCCATCGTGGAAACCCTTCTCCCGTACAAGGGGTTGCTTAAGACGATAACTTCAGATAACGGAAGGGAGTTTGCGGACCACGTAATCGTGGCGAAGGCGCTTGGCATCAAGTACTATTTTGCGCATCCATATCATTCATGGGAGCGAGGTGCGAATGAAAATATGAACGGGCTGATTCGCCAATTTATTCCAAAGGGCGCAAAGATTGAAGATGTCGATGAACGCTATATCCGATGGATCGAGAACAATCTGAACAATAGACCAAGAAAAAGGCTTGACTACCTAACACCAAATGAGTATCTTTTGAAAAAGTTCAACATTATGCGTTAGCGATTAGAAATCGCC
>NZ_FRAX01000046.1 GCF_900142465.1 Fibrobacter sp. UWH6 | reverse complement strand
GGACACTCCCAGCAAACACTCCCCCGATGATTCCAGCAGGGACTCCAGCAGAGATTCCAGCGGACACTCCAGCTGGGATTCCAAGCAAAGACTCCCCCGATGATTCCAGCGGACACTCCCAGCGGACACTCCAGCTGGGATTCCAAGCAAAGACTCCAGCAGACATTCAGCAGGGACTCCCCAGCAGGGATTCCAAGCAAATACTCCAGCGAACATTCCCCCGATGATCTAAGCAAAGATTCCCAGCGGACACTCCCAGCAGACACTCCAGCTGGGATTCCAGGCAAATACTCCAGCATAGCACCAGCATAGCACCAGCAAAGACTCCAGCAGGGATTCCAAGCAAAGACTCCAGCGAACATTCCCCCGATGATTCCAGCGAACATTCAGCAGGGACTCCCCAGCAGACATTCAGCAGAGATTCCCCAGCGGACACTCCAGCTGGGATTCCAAGCAAATACTCCAGCGGACATTCCCCCGATGATCTGAGCAAAGATTCCCAGCAGGGATTCCCCAGCGGACACTCCCAGCAGACACTCCAGCTGGGATTCCAAGCAAAGACTCCAGCAGACATTCAGCAGGGACTCCCCAGCAGACATTCAGCAGAGATTCCCCAGCAGAGATTCCAGCGGACACTCCAGCAGACATTCAGCAGAGATTCCCCAGCAGAGATTCCAGCGGACACTCCCAGCAAACACTCCCCCGATGATTCCAGCGGACACTCCCAGCAGACACTCCAGCAAACACTCCCAGCAAACACTCCAGCTGGGATTCCAGCGGACACTCCCAGCAAACACTCCCCCGATGATTCCAGCAGGGACTCCAGCAGAGATTCCAGCGGACACTCCAGCAGACATTCAGCAGAGATTCCCCAGCAGACACTCCAGCAGGGATTCCAAGCAAAGACTCCAGCGAACATTCCCCCGATGATTCCAGCGAACATTCAGCAGGGACTCCCCAGCAGAGATTCCAGCGAACACTCCAGCTGGGATTCCAAGCAAATACTCCAGCGGACACTCCCCCGATGATTCCAGCGGACACTCCCAGCAGGGATTCCAAGCAAAGACTCCAGCGGACACTCCCCCGATGATTCCAGCGAACATTCAGCAGGGACTCCCCAGCAGAGATTCCAGCGAACACTCCAGCTGGGATTCCAAGCAAATACTCCAGCGGACACTCCC
>NZ_FRAX01000045.1 GCF_900142465.1 Fibrobacter sp. UWH6 | reverse complement strand
ATGTAATCCACGGTGATACCCTTCGGGCAAGCAGCCTGGCATTCGTAAAGGTTGGTGCAGTTACCAAAGCCTTCCTTGTCCATCTGTGCCACCATAGCGAGCACGCGCTTCTTGGCTTCGACCTTGCCCTGGGGCAAGAAGCTGAGGTGAGAAACCTTGGCAGAGACGAAGAGCATAGCGGAAGCGTTCTTACATGCAGCAACGCAAGCACCGCAACCAACGCAAGCAGCAGCGTCGAAGGCGCGGTCTGCATCAGCCTTGGGAACGGGAATCACGGAAGCTTCGGGAGCGGCACCGGTGTTGACGGAAACGTAGCCGCCAGCAGCGATGATGCGGTCGAATGCGGAACGGTCCACAGCGCAGTCACGGATAACCGGGAATGCGGCAGCGCGCCACGGTTCGATCACGATGGTATCGCCATCCTTGAACTTACGCATGTGCAGCTGGCAAGTGGTGATGCCGTGGTCGGGACCATGGGGCATACCGTTGATGACCAGAGAGCACATACCGCAAATGCCTTCGCGGCAGTCGTGGTCGAAAGCAAAGCCTTCCTTGCCCTGCTTCATCTGTTCTTCGTTGACAATGTCCAGCATTTCCAGGAAGGACATGTCGGGAGAAATGTCGCTGATCTTGACAGTTTCGAACTGTCCCTTGGTCTTGGAGTCCTTCTGACGCCAAATCTTCAAAGTCAAATTCATATTGCCGTGGCTCATTATTTGTAGCTCCTAGTAACGAGGTGGACGTTATCGAATGTGAGAGGTTCCTTGTGGAGTTCGGGCTTTTCGCCATCGCCCTTGAATTCCCAAGCACCGACGTAGCAGAAGTGTTCGTCGTCACGCTTTGCTTCGCCTTCTTCGGTCTGGCTTTCTTCACGGAAGTGACCGCCGCAAGATTCTTCACGGTGGAGGGCGTCGAGAGTGAGGACTTCTGCGAATTCAAGGAAGTCAGCCAGACGGCCAGCGCGTTCCAGGTTCTGGTTGAAGGAACCTTCGGAACCGACGACGTTGACGTTTTCGTAGAATTCTTCGCGGAGTGCGGGGATTTCCTGGAGAGCCTTTTCGAGGCCAGCCTTGTTACGGGCCATACCAACGTATTCCCACATGATGTTACCGAGCTGACGATGGATATCGTTAACAGTGCGGTGACCCTTGATGGAAAGGAGCTTGGAAATCTTTTCTGCGGTCTGCTTCTTGCAGTCTTCGAAAGCAGGATCAGATTCGG
>NZ_FRAX01000044.1 GCF_900142465.1 Fibrobacter sp. UWH6 | reverse complement strand
TCCAGCGGACACTCCCAGCAGGGATTCCAAGCAAAGACTCCAGCGGACACTCCCCCGATGATTCCAGCAGACATTCAGCAGGGATTCCCCAGCAGGGACTCCCCAGCGGACACTCCCAGCAAACACTCCCCCGATGATTCCAGCGGACACTCCCAGCAAACACTCCCCCGATGATTCCAGCGGACACTCCCAGCAAACACTCCCCCGATGATTCCAGCAGAGATTCCAGCGGACACTCCAGCAGGGACTCCCCAGCAGACATTCAGCAGAGATTCCCCAGCAAACACTCCCCCGATGATTCCAGCGGACACTCCCAGCAAACACTCCCCCGATGATTCCAGCGGACACTCCCCCGATGATCTGAGCAAAGATTCCCAGCGGACACTCCCAGCAGACACTCCAGCAAACACTCCCAGCAAACACTCCAGCTGGGATTCCAGCGGACACTCCCAGCAAACACTCCCCCGATGATTCCAGCAGGGACTCCAGCGGACACTCCAGCAGGGACTCCCCAGCAGACATTCAGCAGAGATTCCCCAGCAAACACTCCAGCGGACACTCCCCCGATGATTCCAGCAGACATTCAGCAGGGACTCCCCAGCGGACACTCCCAGCAGACACTCCAGCTGGGATTCCCCAGCAGAGATTCCAGCGGACACTCCAGCAGACATTCAGCAGAGATTCCCCAGCAGACACTCCAGCAGGGATTCCAAGCAAAGACTCCAGCGAACATTCCCCCGATGATTCCAGCGAACATTCAGCAGGGACTCCCCAGCAGAGATTCCAGCGAACACTCCAGCTGGGATTCCAAGCAAATACTCCAGCGGACACTCCCAGCAGGGATTCCAAGCAAAGACTCCAGCGGACACTCCCCCGATGATTCCAGCAGACATTCAGCAGGGATTCCCCAGCAGGGACTCCCCAGCGGACACTCCCAGCAAACACTCCCCCGATGATTCCAGCGGACACTCCCAGCAGACACTCCAGCAAACACTCCCAGCAAACACTCCAGCTGGGATTCCAGCGGACACTCCCAGCAAACACTCCCCCGATGATTCCAGCAGAGATTCCAGCGGACACTCCAGCAGGGACTCCCCAGCAGACATTCAGCAGAGATTCCCCAGCAAACACTCCCCCGATGATTCCAGCGGACACTCCCAGCAAACACTCCCCCGATGATTCCAGCGGACACTCCCCCGATGATCTAAGCAAAGATTCCCAGCGGACACTCCCAGCAGACACTCCAGCAAACACTCCCAGCAAACACTCCAGCTGGGATTCCAGCGGACACTCCCCCGATGATTCCAGCAGGGACTCCAGCAGAGATTCCAGCGGACACTCCAGCAGACATTCAGCAGAGATTCCCCAGCAGACACTCCAGCAGGGATTCCAAGCAAAGACTCCAGCG
>NZ_FRAX01000043.1 GCF_900142465.1 Fibrobacter sp. UWH6 | reverse complement strand
TATCCATTCGGTGCCCGGGGAATTCGTGCGTGTATCCACACGTGCGTTTGCGAGCGTTTTCTTTGCTTGTTTTGACATCGCAGTTTCTTGCTCCCGACTGAGGGTGAACTCGTTCACCTTCAACTCGAGGAACGAGATACATACATGTCTGGTCTAAAGCCTCTTATAAAATATCGTGGAGGAAAATCCAAGGAGATAGTTTTCTTTGAAGATTTAATACCCACCAACTATTCTCGTTATGTAGAGCCTTTTTTTGGTGGCGGATCGGTTTTCTTTCACCTTCTTCCTCAAAAAGCAATAGTAAACGATTTGAATTCTAAATTGATCGGTTTTTATAAAGGTGTGAGAAACCATTATGATGATTTGATGAGCGATTTACATCGTATTGAAGGTTTGTATAAGGAAAATCAGCAGTGTTTTGATTCGCAAAAGAAAATTTCAAATGGAAGTTTCTGTGAAAATTCAAATGAAGCTTTGTACTATCGACTTCGCGATATGTTCAATGGAAAAATCAATTCCGAATATACAGAGGCTGCTCTTTATTTTTTCATAAATAAGACATCCTATTCAGGAATGATTCGTTACAATACAAAAGGTGAATATAACGTCCCCTTTGGGAGATATAAAAATTTCTCAGTTTCTGGTGTTACAAATCAGCATGTCAAAATTTTAAAGAAGGCGCAATTGTTCAATCTTGACTACGCAAAAATTTTTGATAAATGCCAAGAAAACGACTTTGTCTTTATTGATCCACCGTATGATTGCATCTTTACTGAGTACGGAAATTTAAATGGACTTGATTTTAATGAAGAAAGACAAAGGCAACTTGCAGAAGATTTTAAGAATTTGTCTTGCAAAGCAATGATTGTTATAGGCAATACACCTCTTATTTCCGAGTTATATCAGGGATATATAAGACGAGAATATCATAAAAAATATGCGGTCAATATACGAAATCGATTTAAATCCCAGGCAAATCATTTGGTAATTACGAATTATTAGGAGCGAACAAATAATGTCATCCATAGATGTAATTAGAAACTACCTATCAAAAAATATTCCTCAATGGAAAAAACTTGAGGAACATAATCTTCCCAAAGATTGTGATTTGCTTTCTATTAATTCAACAGACAAAGCTTTGTTTGCCTACACAAACATCAATATCACAGGCACGGAAAGGGCGAAACCGCAAATACGAGTTTTTCTTGATAAGACAAGACCGTGTTTTGAATTCGCCAAAAGAAATAATTGCAAGTTTTTCTTGTTCACAATTTTTACACAAGATTCGTCAATGGCAACGGGCTTGACCGCTTTTGACCCACATGAATTTTTAGTGTCTCTTGAAACAAATTTAGACAGCGAAACATCACGTCGTGATCTTCGCAGTCTGTACGATTTTGTGCAAGAACAATTAAATGGGAAGAACGTAAGGGATTTTATCAGGTGTCCACAAAACAAACATAATGCAGGAATCAAACAGGCTTCTTTTATTAGAATTATAGAAGGAGATGTGGAAAATCCTGAAACATTAAAGAAATATGTAAAAATATTTTGACAGTCGTCCTTATTTAGAAAGTAAAGAAAGTGTTGATGGTGAACTTCTTGAAAACTCAGTTTTTTTTAATGAAGAAGCCTCTTTCACCCCCTCCCAAATCATTTACTATGGTGTACCAGGTTGCGGCAAGAGCTTTGAAGTCAATAAAATTATTGACAAGAAACTTGACGAATGCGGCATACTCGCTAGCGAAAAAGAGTACCATAAAGTTCGTTGCGTGTTCCATCCGGAGTACAGCAATGCAGATTTTGTAGGACAGATTTTTCCGTATGTGAAACCTAATAATGGCGGTGTTGAATATCGTTTCAAACCGGGGCCGTTTGCAGAAGTCATCCGTAGGGCTTTCCGCAACCCGACTGAGCCCTTTTTCTTGGTAATCGAAGAAATCAATCGCGGAAACGCAGCGGCAATATTTGGAGAGGCTTTCCAACTGCTGGACCGCATCAAGCCTGGCGACGCCGTTGATAATTCAACCGGAAACGAGTA
>NZ_FRAX01000042.1 GCF_900142465.1 Fibrobacter sp. UWH6 | reverse complement strand
GGGTTCAAGGGTGTCCACCCCTCGGTTGCCTTTAGGCGGGCTGCTGCGATATCTATTCCACCAACATTATCAAAAAGTATGTTCCACTCTATTTCTGTAGGCAAATGCCAGCCATTCGGGCATGCGTTTTGCGCGTCCATCGGGGTGTATTCTCGACCTTTTTCTGAACAGGATTCCTTGGCGCAGGGAGAACCATTGTCAAAATTAAGGTTCTCGGCCATCCACACCTGGTTGCCGATGGTGGTGTACTTGTACACCTGTCCGTCACGTTCATCAGTGAATGAACCTCGGTTCGGCTCGCCGTATGCGTTCGTCCCTTCGGCGGGGCAGACGACGTTTGCGTCGAATACGTACTTTGGCTCCGAAGGGCTATCTTCGGAACACGCGCAAAGCAAGGAAACAAAAGCGGTAAAAAGAATAAACTTTGTTTTCATGTGAACAAATATAGGTAATGCAGAATAGAATTTTTGCAGATAAAGTGAAAAAACGGGTGCTTTCGGAATCATTCGTGAAAATGTAAGAAAAAAACACAAAAAACGTAAGGTAAGCAAGTTCTAAATTTTAATGGGTGTTTTTCTCGGAGAAAAAATGAACAAAGTAATATCCCTCCTGTTGTTCTTTGCGGCGTTTGCCTTAGGTGCCGTAGTCAATCCATCTCAATCCACTTTGGCTATTTTGTTGGATGCTTCAGGCCTGTGTGATTCCACTTCTTCTGTTTCTTGGAAGAATATGCAAATGACCAGCTTCCTGAAGGATTTCGCCTTCTATGGGGAGTCTGGTTCTATTTATTGCCATTCTTATGATGGTTCCTTGGACCCTTCCGAAGCGGTAGATGTGCTTTTTAAGGGGGCAAATTCTGTTTTTAGTAAGGCCCTGAATCAGTGGTCCCAGAATGGGAAAAATTCAGCTTCTAAGAAAGTTCCCAATAAATTTGTAATCATTGCCGAAGGTGTTGCGGGTCTTGCTGCACGCGAGTATATCCAAAGTAAGGAATATCAAGGAGAAATCGATAACGTATTGTTCTTCAATACTCCACATGAGGGGTCCGGGTTTGCGGACCAAACTTTATTGAATGGCTCTAGTGTCTTGAATAAGGCAAAGTCTGTATCCGATTATAGTGATGTTATTCCGCTTGCGTTGGCTGTGTATCTGGTTGGCGGCAGTGATGCTCTAGAAAATTTGATGATGTCGCTTTTAAAGGAAGCTGTTCTTGGAATGGCCCAGAATGCAGGTGATATAAAGAAAAACTTTTCAAGTTATTTTGAAGATGCCGACAAAACCTACAAGTCCATGCTTTATTTGGCTCAGGATTTGGACCTGAATGATGATGCCTATAATGAGGTGAAACAGAAGGCTCAGGAAAAGAGACTTGAGTTGAAAAATTATGTTGGCAGTACTCAGTTATTGAATTCCTATTCTAAAATGAATGTTTTTGATCACCCCGCATATAACAATATTTATTCCTATGGCCTTCCTACAATTGGAAATGGACGACGTGCTTTAGCGGATTTTGCTGATCAGGCAAAGAATCACGTAAGCAAAGAGAAAATACAGAAAGTCTTGACGGAAGCTGTGGCTGCTAAGGTGGACAATATTAAGGACGAGGCTAAAGCAGAAATTGAAAATATAATCTCCGAAGCCATGAAAAGTGACCTTGCTGCAAGTGCATTGCAGACTGCGAGTGATATAGCAAACAAGTATAAAGTACCTGCTGGTGAAATAGCGGAATGTATTCAGGATGTTTCAACCTTGAGTAAGTTGAAGTTCAATAAAGAAAACTTGTCAAGTTCTGTAATGAAGGTTATTAGCATTGCTAATAAATATTTGCCCGAAAAATACAAGTCAGAGCTGTTCTCTACCTTTATTGATGAATATTCGGAAAAAATAGCGGAACTTAATGACAAACTTAAGTCTGTAAAAGAAGATATGAAGAAGGGCATGGAGGTTGTTTCAAATAATCTTTCCAATTATGCAATAAATTTTTTCGAAGAAGGGACATTTGATGTCTCTGCCATAAGTGCTATTGGAAAAAATGTTCAGGCTTTTAAGGAATCTAGTGTATCGCGTATAGGATATTCCCTGAGTGATTTTGTTCAATCCAATAAAAGCAAATTCACGGATTTAAACAGTTATATGGACCGTGTTTCGGAAGTCGGTAGGTTAGAAGAACTTAGGGGAAATATTGACGATGGCTTGAAAATTGCTTGTGTAATTGCAGAAACGGCTAATCCTGGAGCGGGAAAGGCCTGCCGTGCCGGACAGTTTATGGCGAATGTAGCTCTTATAGCGAAGGTTTCCTCGGATATTGAGAATGCTATGAAGATGATTGGTTCGTTAAAAAATGCCAAGTATATTGCCGTAGAACAGTCTATAAACCGAAAAAATAAATATAGCTCCTGGCGTGATCATAATGGAACGTCAAAAGATATAGAATCTTCTGATATGGAAAGTATGCTGTTTGGAACGCCCATTGTTTCTTTGCAAACGGTTCGCAAAAGCAGTGGCTCTGCCGATTCTATTGTCCCTCTTGCTTTGTATAAAACTTTTGGTGATGTTAATAATTACTTAGACATTTCGAAGGATGGATCTTCTTATGATTACCTGTTCCCGGCATCGGAATTTTCTGAAATAAGCCGAAATTCTTGGCTCTTCATCAACATGTGTGGGTGGCTTCGCCACCCTTTTTTGTTGACATTCGCCTAAATTAAACAAAAAATGGGCTATTTTCTAAAATTTAATCGCCAAAAAAAACAGAAGAAAAA
>NZ_FRAX01000041.1 GCF_900142465.1 Fibrobacter sp. UWH6 | reverse complement strand
TTTTCCTCGGGGGGCCCGTGAATCCAGCGGCGACCTACTCTCCCGGACCCGTAGGCCAGGTACCATCGGCGATAGGAGGCTTGACTTCCGTGTTCGGAATGGGAACGGGTATGACCCTCCCTCGATAACCGCTGAAACAATCTCTCCGGCAGTAACCTGCAACCAGCGACTCTACTGAGTGGCTGAAGTAAAAGTGATGAATCCTAGCTGCTCACGCGACGCGTGTCGAACGTCATCGTTGAAAGAAAGGAAAAGCTCTCACGGGCTATTAGTACGACTCGGCTCAACGCCTCGCAGCGCTTACACCTGTCGCCTATCGACGTCGTAGTCTCCGACGGCCCTTCAGGGGGTTGCCCCCGCGAGACCTGATCTTGGGAACGGCTTCACGCTTAGATGCCTTCAGCGTTTCTCCGATCCGTACACGGCTACCCGGCAATGCCGCTGGCGCGACAGCCGGTACACCGGAGGTACGTCCGACCCGGTCCTCTCGTACTAAGGTCAGCTTCCCTCAAGTCTCGTACGCCCACACCGGATAGGGACCGAACTGTCTCACGACGTTCTGAACCCAGCTCGCGTGCCGCTTTAATTGGCGAACAGCCAAACCCTTGGGACCTTCTCCAGCCCCAGGATGCGACGAGCCGACATCGAGGTGCCAAACCTCCCCGTCGCTATGAACGCTTGGGGGAGATCAGCCTGTTATCCCCAGAGTACCTTTTATCCATTGAGCAACGGCCGTTCCACGCTGTACCGCGGGATCACTAAGCCCTACTTTCGTACCTGCTCGACGTGTCCGTCTCGCAGTCAAGCTCCCTTATGCCTTTATGCTCTGCGCGCGATTGCCGACCGCGCTGAGGGAACCATTGGATGCCTCCGTTACCTTTTAGGAGGCGACCGCCCCAGTCAAACTGACCATCAGACACGGTCCCTGTCCCGGATGACGGGACGAGGTTAGATCTCAAAACGGGCAAGGGTGGTATTTCAAGGATGGCTCCACGACGACTGGCGTCGCCGCTTCCAAGCCTCCCACCTATCCTACACATGCCAGTCCTAAAACCAATGTCAAAATACAGTGAAGGTTCATGGGGTCTTTCCGTCCAGGTGCGGGTTGCCGGCATCTTCACCGGCACTGCAATTTCGCCGAGTCCCGGGAGGAGACAGTGCAGAAGTCGTTACACGATTCGTGCAGGTCGGAACTTACCCGACAAGGAATTTCGCTACCTTAGGACCGTTATAGTTACGGCCGCCGTTTACCGGGGCTTCGATTCAGCGCTTCGCGTGAGCTGACGCCTCCTGTTAACCTTCCGGCACCGGGCACGTGTCAGACCATATACATCCACTTGCGTGTTAGCATGGCCCTGTGTTTTTGGTAAACAGTCGCTTCTGCCGTTTCCCTGCGACCTCCTGCAGCCCTGGACTGTCCATCCTCACCGCTGGAGGCTCCCCTTATCCCGAAGTTACGGGGTTAATTTGCCGAGTTCCTTCTCCCGAGTTGTCTCGAGCACCTTAGGCTATTCGCCTCGTCCACCTGTGTCGGTTTACGGTACGGGCCACATCAATACTCCCTTAGGGGGTTTTCCTGGCACGGGCCCACGAGACTCAGCTTCCGGCCGAAGCCTTCCACCGGTCCGGCGCCTGGGGCATGTACCGGGGGGATTTGCCGCCCCGGAGCCTTGCACGCCATCCGCGACATCCATCAGTCGCTACTCGCTGTCCCATGCGTCGCCCCGTCGGTCAAACGCAGTGATGTGGGTGCGGGAATGTTCGCCCGCTTGTCATCGGCTACGCCTCTCGGCCTCGTCTTAGATCCCGACTGACCCCGGGGGGATTATCCTTGCCCGGGAACCCTTGGACTTACGGTGTGCGGGTTTTTCACCCGCATTTTCGCATACTCATGCCAGCATTCTCGTTTCCGATACCTCCAGCGCGCATCGCCACGCGCCTTCCCAGGCCTACGGAACGCTCTCCTACCACTCATTGCTGAGTCCATGACTTCGGTGATGTGCTTAGTCCCGATCATTTTCGGCGCGGGGTCGCTTGACCAGTGAGCTATTACGCTTTCTTTAAAGGGTAGCTGCTTCTAAGCTAACCTCCTGGCTGTCTGTGCAACCCCACATCCTTTACCACTTAGCACATACTTGGGGACGCTTAGTCGATGGTCCGGGTTGTTTCCCTTTCGTCCGCTGATCTTATCACCCGCGGGCTGTCTGCCATGCATCACGTTCACGGTATTCGGAGTTTGATAGGGTTTGGTAAGCGGGTGTGCCCCCTAGTCCTTCCAGTGCTCTACCCCCGTGAAGCTAACATGACGCCATACCTAAATATGTTTCGGAGAGAACAAGCTATCGCCCAGTTTGATTGGTCTTTCGCTCCTACCCACAGCTCATCCGGACACGTTTCAATGTATATCGGTTGGGCCCTCCACGAGGTGTTACCCCCGCTTCAGCCTGGCCATGGGTAGATCACTAAGGCTTCGTGTCTGCCGTGTACGACTGGTCGCCCAGTTGAGACTCGCTTTCGCTTCGGCTCCGGGCCTGAGGCCCTTAACCTCGCCGTACACGAGCAACTCGCTGGCTCATTAAACAAAAGGCACGCCGTCAGGAGGATGAATCCTCCCTCCGACAGAATGTATGCACGCGGTTTCAGGCGCTCTTTCACTCCCCTCTCGGGGTGCTTTTCACCTTTCCCTCACGGTACTGTGCACTATCGGTCATCCGCTCGTATTTAGCCTTGGAGGGTGGTCCCCCCGTCTTCAGGCAGGATTTCACGTGTCCCGCCCTACTCTTCGACGTACGCTCCATTGAACAAGGCTACAGGCCTGTCACCTGCTGTGGGGGGGCTTTCCATCCCGCTTCGCCTTGTCGCCTGAATGCGCGAACCGTCTGGGCTCTTCCCCTTTCGCTCACCACTACTGAGGGAATCTCGGTTGATTTCTTTTCCTCCGGGTACTTAGATGTTTCAGTTCCCCGGGTTTGCCTCCTCGGACCTATGTATTCAGTCCGTGGATACGCTTGCGCGTGGGTTTCCCCATTCGGATCCCCCGCAGTCAAAGGCCCTTTGCGCCTCGTGCGGGACTTTCGGGGCTTGGCCCGTCCTTCGTCGCCGGCAGATGCCTAGGCATCCCCCGCGTGCATTCCTTCGCTTAATTCCTGTTTCCAACGATAAAGCTCGATCTGTCGCTCGCATGAGCAGCTCGAATCCACCTTTTTCTCAGTGCTTCAAGTCACTCTGTATGCTTGATTGCTTTTCTTGGTTACATGCCGTAATTTTCAATCTGCAGGTCGGCGCGGCGGCCTTCCCATTTCCTGCGCCCGGAAGCGCTACTGGAGCTAAGGAGACTCGAACTCCTAACATCCAGCTTGCAAAGCTGGCGCTCTACCAGTTGAGCTATAACCCCTTAAGCTATGGGCCTGAATGGACTTGAACCATTGACCCCCGCCTTATCAGAGCGGTGCTCTAACCAGCTGAGCTACAGACCCGGGCTCTAAAAGAATCGGAGATGTGCTTTCGTGGCGACTTCTAGTCTGAACGTCTTTCGATTACAGGTGGTTGGAAACCAGTTCCAAATTTTACTCCTTAAAGGAGGTAATCCAGCCGCACCTTCCGGTACGGCTACCTTGTTACGACTTAGCCCCAGTCAGAGGTCTTGCTTTAGGCGCTGGCTCCCTTGCGGGTTGGCATCGCGACTTAGAGCACTCCCTCCTCCCATGGCTTGACGGGCGGTGTGTACAAGGCCCGGGAACGTATTCACCGTGGTGTGCTGACCCACGATTACTAGCGATTCCAGCTTCACGGAGTCGAGTTGCAGACTCCGATCCGAACTGAGGCCGGCTTTGAGGATTGGCGCCCTGTCACCAGGTAGCGACCCATTGTACCGACCATTGTAGCACGTGTGTAGCCCAGGATGTAAGGGCCATGAGGACTTGACGTCATCCACACCTTCCTCCGGGTTGTCCCCGGCAGTCTCTCCAGAGGGCCCCCTTGCGGGTGGCAACTGGAAACGTGGGTTGCGCTCGTTGCGGGACTTAACCCAACATCTCACGACACGAGCTGACGACAGCCATGCAGCACCTGTGCGGAACGTTGTATTGCTACAAAACGGCGATCTCTCGCCGCGGCGTTCCCATGTCAAACCCTGGTAAGGTTCTGCGCGTTGCTTCGAATTAAACCACATGCTCCACCGCTTGTGCGGGCCCCCGTCAATTCCTTTGAGTTTCATACTTGCGTACGTACTCCCCAGGCGGCATACTTAACGCGTTGGCTTCGGTACCCGGGGCGAGCCCCGGACACCCAGTATGCATTGTTTACGGTGCGGACTACCAGGGTATCTAATCCTGTTTGCTACCCGCACTTTCGAGCATGAGCGTCGATAAGTCCCCAGCAAGCTGCCTTCGCCATCGGTGTTCTTCCTGATCTCTACGCATTCCACCGCTACACCAGGAATTCCGCTTGCCCCTGAACTATCCAAGAGAAACAGTCCAGTCTGCAGGTCCGGGGTTGGGCCCCGGTATTGTACAGACTGCTTGCATCTCCGCCTGCGCTCCCTTTACGCCCAGTGATTCCGAACAACGCTTGCACCCCTCGTATTACCGCGGCTGCTGGCACGAAGTTTGCCGGTGCTTCCTTTCGAGGTACATTCAACTTAACCGAAATTAAGCATTATTCCCTCACGACAGTGGTTTACACACCGAAATGCTTCTTCCCACACGTGGCGTTGCTGCATCAGGGTTTCCCCCATTGTGCAATATTCCCTACTGCTGCCTCCCGTAGGAGTCTGGGCCGTATCTCAGTCCCAATGTGGCCGATCACCCTCTCAGGCCGGCTACCGATCGTCGCCTTGGTGGGCCGTTGCCCCGCCAACTAGCTAATCGGACGCAAGCTCATCCCACACCGATAAATCTCTAGTCAACAGTCCATGTGGACTGCCACTCTCCTGGGCATTAACCGCGCGTTGGCACGGGTATTCCCTGATATGGGGCAGATTGCTTACGCGTTACTCACCCGTTCGCCGCTAGGACCGAAGTCCCCGCTCGACTTGCATGTATAAGACACGCCACCAGCGTTCGTTCTGAGCCAGGATCAAACTCTTCATTAATTTTTTAAAGTCTTGGTCCCGTAATCACGTTCGTATT
>NZ_FRAX01000040.1 GCF_900142465.1 Fibrobacter sp. UWH6 | reverse complement strand
GAGGTTCTGAAAATGGCATTCCAGAGTATTGGACAAAGGCTTGGCTTTGTGAGCGCCGGAGACGAATACCGCGCCCTTGAACGCAAGGTTCGCAGGATGGAGTCGGCAAGCAAGGCAAAAGATGCGAAACTGGCTGCGAGTGAAGCTAAACTGGCCGATCAGACCAAAGCTCTTGCCGATAACGCTGCTGAAATTGCTGCTCTCAAGGCAGAAATCGAACGGCTTAAGAGTGGCAAATAGCTGCTGCAAGCATTTCGCATAACGTTAGGACCCCTCGCGGGTCCTTTTTTTGTATAAAATGCCCCCCCCCAGCTATGCTGGGGTGTTCAAATAAAGTCTTCTGGCGATCATGAAAAAAATCCTCTGGCTAAATTAGTGGTGCGGTCTGCCAACTGCATCACAATAAAACCAAAGGATTAATATGAATAATAGAAATACAACCGTCCATACAACGTGGAATTGCAAATATCACATTGTATTTGCTCCCAAATTTAGAAGGAAAGTTTTCTACGGGGAACGCAGACTTGAGATAGGAAAGATTCTGAGAAGATTGTGCGAATGGAAGGATATTGAGATTGTTGAAGCCGAAGTCTGCGTTGATCATGTACACATGTTGCTTTCGATTCCCCCGAAATACTCGCCATCATCAATCGTCGGATACCTGAAGGGCAAAAGCAGTTTGATGATCAATGAGAAATATCCTGAATTACAGAAAAAATATCGAAGCCGAGTACGGAGAACAGTTAGGCCTATTCGGAAAGAAATAACCCGTTTACGGGTAGCCGGGTAAGGACCATCGCAGGGGGCAGACTGCGTACGCGTGTTAGCGCGTGCCGTAACATAGGGCTTTGCCCGTCTATGAAGAACCACCGCCGGTGGGTTCCTTTTTGTATCCTTCACGAAAAAGTCGGGGCGATTTCCTTATTTCGGGGGCGACTTTTCTCCCAGCACTCACGAATAAATGTTGGTTTTAAATAGGGAAGAATTTTGGGGATTGTTTTCGCTTAACCGCGGTAGAACGTGAAGGACTTGCCGGGAACTTTCTTGCTTTCGTAAGTGCAAGCGTCCGCCTGCTTGTAAAGCTCATCGAAGTTTGCTTCGCCGCCCTTTGCGATAGTTGCACCTAGGCTTACAGAAATGCGATAATCTTCAAGGCCCTTCACCTGGGTGTTTTCCAGCGTATTAAAGAATCTCTGGATAACCCTTGCGCCCAGTTCCTCGGTAGTGATATCCTTGGCGAAAAGCACAAATTCGTCACCGCCCAAGCGCATCAGGATGTCGTTGTCGCGGAAAGCCTTGCGCAGTGCCTTTGCGGTAGCGATAATCACCTCGTCGCCAGCCTGATGCCCCAGCGTATCATTCACCTGCTTGAACTTGTCGATGTCGAAAAGGCAGAACATACCATCCACCTTGTTGAACAATTTTTCCTTGATCTTGGTGGATCCGGCCTGGCGGTTGAACAATCCCGTCATGGCGTCGGTTTCTGCCATGGAAGTCAAGTGTGCTTCGCGGTTCTTCTGTTCGTCGATATTTTCAACCACATAGATGACGCGGTGCAGAACTTCTTCTTCGCTATCTTTCACGGCGATGAAACGTGCGCGGCACCATCCGAAATGTTTTCCCAAAAATTCGTGGGTGATGGTGTTCTTGTCCTTCAGTCGATCCTTCAGGGTGGTCATGTCGGTAAAGGCGAGAACCTCTTCCAAGTAGTCGGGATCCGTGGTGGCTTCCATCACTTTTTTGACGCAAACGGTAAAATTCTTTTCGGTGGGCAGGGAGTCCTGGATAAACTGGTTGGTTCGCATCATGGTGAACTCGTCGGTATCCATGTCGACCTGCGCCATAGAAATGTAGATGTTGGCCATGGACTTCCACTGCAACAACTGCATCTTGCGTTCCTTACTGTTGGCCAGGTTTTCGCGATGCTCAAAAACAAAACGCTCCAGCAAGGCCTTTTTCACGCAGCAGCCCAGGAATATACCCACGCAAGAGAAAATGGTCGAATTGACAATTTCCTGCATGCGGATTGCGGCGGGTTTTATGTCGGTGCCGTAATAGAGGGCGATAAACGATAGGGCGACAACGATGGTAAGGACTGTTACTCGGAAAGGCCTTGTGGCGAAAAGTTGAGGTACGATCAGGTACATGCCGAATAGGGTAATGGTCAACTGTTCCGGGGAATTGACGAACGTCAGGAACATGCCTGCGGCATAAAGCGCACACTCGAACGCAAATTCCAATGAGTGCAGAAGTTGTGGGAATCTGGGCACGAGCAACTTGTTGGCCAGAAAGATCACTATGGACAGAACCAGGGCTGCGATGTAACCCGTGGCCTTCTGCGAAATACCGTTGATGTCTGCTGAAAGTGCGGCCGCGGTCGCCGCTGCGAAAGCTGCCATGGAAAGCAACGAAAACGCATTTAGGGTTCTGCGGTTTCTGCTATCGATGGCCTCCTGGGAGGCTCGAAGCTCCTGGGGATTCATATGCGCATTTACGAGAAAACTCTTGATTTCTGTAAACATAAGACACCAAACTTTTTTAAAGGCTATGAAAAAGATAGGAATAAATCAATGAAAAAGTGTAAGTTTTTTGTAAGTGCCTTGAAAAAATATGTTTTTTATTATGGACATCAAAAATCAAGTGCTAAATGTGATAGAACATACAGAAAAAGCAGGCCGAATATTGCCATATATATGGTAAAACCTAAATTTGGGACGAAAAGTTTTTAGGTCGTAAAGAACATTGCCCGATTTTAAAATATTGAAAATTTTTTCTGTTTTTTTAAATTTTCCCTGGTTTGGTAATGTTATCAAAGGGAGTCTTAAGAATGAAACGTTTTTTCCTTTCTCTGTTTGCAGGCGTATTTGCCGTATCAGCTCACGCCGCCGATACCAGAAGCGTGGAAGATCTGAATGCACTTTCCAATGGAAGTGTTGTCTTCACAAAAGAAAATGACAAGTTGGTCGCTACCATTACGGACACCGCAAGAGTGTTCAACATTACAGACGATGTTGAAGTGGACGAAGTCCGCATGGAAAGAGTATTTGCGGCAGATAAGCCGGCGACCATAATGCTTCCGTTTTCGATCAACCTAAATAATATCAAGGGTGGTTCTGTTAAAAGATTGCAAGGTGTTTTTGATAACAATACCAGAGTTGATTTTGGCGAAGAAACGTTTGGCTACGCCTCTGCTTATGCGCCCTATGTTGTTGTCCTAAACAATGGATCCACCAAGCTGACTTTTGAAGGTCCTGTAAAACTGCTTGCGACTGTAGAAAACAACTTAAAAGGCAACCCTTGGAATGACCCTTGCGCGAATAATGGCAATTGGCGCATGATGGGAACCACTGCTCTCAAGGGCTGGACTGCAAATGGCGTTAATGCTAGCGAAATTGGTTACGTATATGGCTTTATGGGTAAGGAACTCAGTGGTTCCGAAGCTGCTGATGCTGTTGAAGGTAAAAACGAAGTTCATGTGGGTGATTTTGTAAAGGTGAAATCTGCTAAGGTGAACGCCTTGCGCGGTTACCTGAAGTACGTGGGTAGTGACGATTGCCCTGTTTCTAGCAATCAGCAACAAGGCAAGCCTGCAGCCCCTGGTGAAGAATCTCCTGAAAATGTGGTGTTCTCGCTTGAAGACTTGCCTGACACTATGGTTGTTTCTGTCATTAATTCCAACCCGGTGGTTGTCCCTGTCGAAGAGGAATCTGTTGGCGGCGACAAGATCGAAAGCGGAACGGCTGAAAACGGACAAAACGAAAAGGTTGAGGAATCGACCACGGCTATTCACAGTCTCAAGGCTCCGACTACTGCTAAAAGCGAACGTTGGCATGACGCCTCTGGTCGTAGCCTGAATAAGCCTAAGTCCCATGGTGTCTTTTTGCAGGACCATACCCCGGTTCTGGTTAAGTAGGAGGTTGTTGTGAATATCAAGTTTGAATCCGAAAAGAAGGAATACGTTGTTCCTCAGATGACCGTTGTTGATATGGAGTATTCTGGCGTATTGTGTAGCTCTGGTGAATCTGATCCTGCAGACGCAGAGGGCTGGGACTCTTTGCCTGGGCTGAACTAAAAATCCTTTTTTATAAAACAAGACGAAACTCCTCGGCGTAATATTTATGCCGGGGTGTTTTTTGTTATTTTGGTCTTGAATTTAAAACTGAGGTTTTTATGGATAAGATTTATCGTTCTGGTATTGGTTTTGACGTTCACAAGTTGGTGGAAGGCCGCAAGTGCATTATCGGCGGCGTAGACATTCCCTACGAAAAGGGTTTGCTGGGTCATAGCGATGCCGACGTGCTGCTCCACGCCATTAGCGATGCCTTGCTGGGTGCTGCTGGCCTGGGCGATATCGGAACCTACTTCCCGGACACCGACCCTGCCTTCAAGGGTGCCGACAGTCTGGAGCTCTTGCGCAAGGTGGGTGAGGAAGTGGCGAAGGCTGGCTACGACATCATCAATATCGACGCCATTGTCATGTGCGAACGCCCCAAGGTGAACCCCCACAAGGACCAGATGAAGGCGAACATCGCCCGCGTGCTGAACCTCGACGTAAAGCAGATCGGTATCAAGGGGACCACCACCGAAAAGTTGGGCTTTACGGGCCGCGGTGAAGGCATTGCCAGCCAGGCTGTTGCCATGGTCCGCAGCAAGTAACAATACCCTCGGCGCGACCTTCAGCACAACCTTCTTCAAGGCCTTGCAGTTTTCCTTCGGTGAGGCGGCAGATGATTTCGTCCTGTGCGATCATAGAGTGCTCCTGGGTCTTGAGCAAGCTTTCGCTGGTGAAGTATTACTTTTGTGTTGTGGAAGCGATGTGGACAAGTAGACGCTCTTCAATCGCCAAAACGACCTTCCCTTATCTATAATGTGAACTTGAAAGTACTCAACCGAGCATTTGTACATTAAAGTAATGCTTCGCCTTTTTGAATTCGGGAAATGTTCGTAAAAGAAAACCCGACTTCACCTTCGTTTTCAACTAGTTAGTATAAATATTGACAAAAACTTACATCGTGTCGTTTACGATGTCGTTCTTGTCACACTAAGGAAATATTTTGTCTTGTACGAATAAATGGTTTTACTAACTTTTTATAAAAAAACGAATGTAAGCAAAAATTAACGGTGCTTGAAATTATGAAGGCACGTTTATTTACAACTCTCGCTTTGGCAATGGTCGTGAGCTCCACTTGGGCGATGGATCAGGATGCTAGCGGTTGCTACCTAATTAAGAATCTGAATAATCTTAAGACTGATGGCCAGTCTTTTATGAATACTGCAGGCAATAGTAATAAAAATGCTTGCTTCAAGCTTGATGCTGACATTTCCATTACAGGGACAAATAACTGGACTCCGATTGAGGGCTTTGCTGGTACCTTTGATGGCCAGGGTCACACCATTACCGGTTTGAACATTACAAAAACAACGAGTAATGTTGGCTTCTTTGGAAGTACAGATGGCGATGTTGTTATAGAAAACTTGACATTGGGAAGCGGAACTGTTACCGCTACGCAATCGGGAGGCTTTTTGGGAGTTGGGACGAAGAACGCTGACAATGTTGCTGCGCTGGTTGGTGGTGCTGGTGGAAAATCCTTGACCATAATCAATTGTGTCTCTAAAGTCGATGTTAAAGCGAATGGTAGTGATGTCGGCGGTTTAGTTGGCTATGCCACTGTGCCAGTAACGATTATCGGGTCTGGCAATGAGGGCACCGTAAATGGTGGCGGTAATCAGATTGGAGGCTTGATTGGTCAGACAACAAAGACTTTGATGATTGAAAGTTCCTATAATACAGGAAATGTAACTGGTCCTAAATCTGGAAATAAGGCTTCCACTGGTGGCTTGGCGGGAAGTGCTGATACTGCTAAAATTTATTATTCCTATAATTCTGGCGATGTATCTGGAAATAATAGTGACCCGATCATTGCTAAGAGTAACTCAGGCGAAGTGCACGAAACATACACTGCGGAGAAAACGTACACAACAACAGGAACCAGTTCGGTTACTGGTGTTGCACAAAAAAATACTGTTGCTGAAATTGCAACTCAGCTTGCCCAGGATAATCCCTCTGCATGGGCTGTTGATCTTGAAACTGGCTTGCCCACTCAGAAGCACAAAGTTGGCGATGCCGATGTTGACTGGTCCACTCGTACTGCAACCCTCGTAGATGGTTCTGGCAAGGAGTCCGTCAGTTATGACGCAATGACTGTTGACCACGTTGTTCTCGATCGCAAATTCACTTCTGGATCTGTGGCAACTATCGTGTTGCCGATTACTGTACCTGTAAGCGATATCAGTGGCGCAAAGGTCTACTACTTCAACAAGGTTGCAAAGAATGCTGAAACTGGCCGTTGGAAGGTGACCATGACTACTGTTAAGGATCAGGTTGTTGCTAATACTCCCTATGCCTTGATTCCTTCCGCAGAAACAGTTGAGTTCACGGGAGGTCCTTATACCTTTACAGCTACTTCTTCGGAACCAATGGCTGTCACTCGCACTGCCGAAGCTCCCAATGACGACATCACTTGGTCTTTCATTGGCGTCTCTAACAAATACCAGGCTGCTGAAAATGGTGGTAATAGCGAATACGGTTGGGATTACTGTTACGCCGCTCAAACTCAGGAAGAGGGGGGGCATCCGTAAGGGCCAGTTTACCATCACGGCAGGCTGGGTTGATCCAATGCATGCTTATCTCCATAGAAATCCTGTGCAGGTTGCAGGTAATTCCTTGGCTAAGAGATCTGCCTCGTCCTATAATTACGATGCCGTTGTTGAAAGTCTTGATGTGGAATTTGACGATGAAAACGGCACCATGGCGATTGGACACTTGAATTCTGCTACAGGAATTATTACTATTGATCGCTGGGTTGACCTTAAGGGCCGTAAGATTCAAGGTAAACCCTCTGCAAAGGGAGTATATTTTAACAACCATAAGAAGGTGATTGTAAAATGATCGTAGAAAAGAGCGAAGACCGTAAGGAGTACATTAAGCCTCAGCTCGTAGTTGTTGATCTGAGTGTTGGCCAGCAGTCGCTTCTGTGTGGTAGTTGTGAGGATGACCCTACTGCAGGTGGTGATACTGAATGGAACGATGACTAGCGGTGTTTTTTTTGCTGAGGATTTTCTCATGGAAAAGAAGGTCTACGTAATTCCAAAGATTACTGTTATTAAGCTGAAGGTTTCTAGCAGATTGATGGAATCTTCTGGGGAGCCTGTTTATTATGGCCCTGCGGCCTCTAAAGAATCCTTGGATAATTTGGATCGTCTAGTCTAAAATTCTGATGATTACGGGATAATCAATCCCAAAATGAAACTGAGAATAGATGAATCTTTTCTTCGAATGAAGAGAAGAAGGGTTTGTTTCGGTTTCATTTTTTTTAGTGAGGCTTTCTTTCTTTGAAAAGTGTGATGTCCGACAAACAAAATAACGCTCAAAAGGAAAAGTTTAGGCCAAATATGGTCTAGGGTTGTAAAGAATCTATATTTCAATTCTGTAAAGAAGTAAGGGAGAAAAATATGAATCTGTCCAAAAAAATTTTGACTTTGATGGCCGCAACATCCGTTGCCTCTATGGCAGATGTTTGTACGCTGATTGACAACGTATATAACTGTAATATCGGTAATGCTGCGGATTTTTCGGAACTTGCTGCTTTGGTAAACAGTAATGAAGCTAATCGTACTTTTGATGTTAAGCTGACCGCTGATGTTGATTTGAGTAGCTATGTAAGCGAATCCTGGATTCCTATCGGTTCTGAGGATTATCCGTTCCAAGGCGTTTTTGATGGTCAAAATCATACTATTAGCAACCTGAAATATGTGAAACCCAGTAAGGATAATGTGGGCTTGTTTGGTGTTGCTAAGGAGATGGATGCTAAGGATGTTGGTTTGGTTAATTTCAACTTGTCGGGGTGTAATAATGTTGGTGCTTTGATTGGACGAGTTGTCAGTGGTGGACACTTGGACCTTACGAACGTATACAATAGTGGGTCTGAAATCCTTGGTGATGCCGCCGTTGGTGGCCTTGTTGGTCGAGCATATACGAACTATAATATTGTTTCCTGTTATAATACCGGAATTGTTGAAGGTATTTCTGCGGGGGGCTTGATTGGGATTTTGTCGGGTAGTGGAGTTTCTGGCTCTGGGTATATTCGAAACTCCTACAACATGGGGGCTGTTGGTACTAGAACCGCCGGAGGCTTGGTTGGTGTTGTTGGCGATGATGCTCCGACATCGACAAATTTGATGATTGAGAATTCATATAATGTTGGTTCTGTAAATGGAAACGCTTATGCGGGAGGCCTTGTTGGTCGAGGTGATGTTGGAGTGTTGGCTAATTCCTATAACAAGGGTGCGATTGCTGGTGACACTGCTGGAGGGTTCTTAGGAAAAGGGGCGTGTTCGCAGGGGCTGAGTAATTCCTATAATTTGGGTAGTGTAACTGGTGTAACGATGGCTGGAGGTTTTACTGGCGAAGGGTGGATGAATGTGTCCGATTCCTATAATGCGGGAATAGTCACGTCTAATGGCCAAAAGGGCGAAATTTCTACGGATTGGGTTAGTACGACTAACACGTATTGTATTGGTGAAAGCCAGAATTGCATCCAGAAATCCGAAGAAGAATTCACAAATGGAACAGTTGCAGGTTTGTTGTCTAGTGGCTCAGAAACTGTCTGGACAACTGGTACTGATGGTTATCCCGTTCTTATTGGTGTTGGTGGCCAAGAAAATGCTCCGGGCGAAAAGGAAATCGTTACCCTTGACGGTGCATCTGGCGAACCTCTTGTAATTACAGAAGAACAAGAGGTAGATGGTATCGTTCTCAATCGAGAATTCTCTCCGAACTCTGTTGCAACGATTATGTTGCCGTTCTCCATCGCCGTAGAAAAAGTGACTAATGCAACGTTCTACAACTTCAGCAAGGCCACAAGAGTGGATGGCCGTTGGAAGGTGACCATGACCCGTGAAAAGTCTCAGGTTTTGGCAAATACTCCTTACGCAGTTTTTGTTGATGGTACGGAAATGGCATTTGAAGAAGGTACTAAGGTTACCTTGGTTCCCAATACGCCTTCCTCAAACTCTGTGACAAAGCATTCCGAAGATGGCAATCCGGATTACTGGTCCTTTATTGGCACCTATGAACGTGTTGATATTGAAGAAGGTAATAGCACTGATGGTTGGAATTACTGCTATGCAGCTCAGGCTCAGGAAGAAGATGGCATTAAGAAGGGACAGTTTGTGTACATGGGTTCTGGTGCTTGGGTTGCCCCCATGCGTGCTTACCTCAAGCGAATTCCTGATGCTACTTACGAACCTGCGCCCCGTGCTTTGATGAAGCCTGCTGCTGTCAGCTCCATCAATTCTATTCCGTTTGAAATCGGTGTGGAATTCATCGATGAAGAAGAGGGCACAATGGCTATCGGCACTATCAATACCATTACCGGTGAAATCAAGGCAGATCGCTGGTTTGACATGAAGGGTCGCAAGCTTGACCATAAGCCCACCACCAAGGGTACCTACTATAATAACCGAACAAAGGTGATTATCAAGTAAAAAACGTTTCTTACGTGAAAAAACAGGCTCTGACGCAAACGTCAGGGCCTTTTTGTAAATATGAAAAACCCAGCAATGTGGATAGCTTTTTTTGTTTCCTCGGGTATTTTACTCGCGGTAAACATTAAAAGCCCCGACGAATTGTCGAGGCTATCCCGGTGAACGATTTCGAACATTACGTTCCGGAGAAGTTCATTGACGGGTTTATTTTCCTGTCCGTTCCGCGGCAATTTTGCCTGCTAGTTCCTGCATAAGCTAAAGATACCCAACTCCTCGCGGTAGCTCTTGCAAAAGCTAACCGGGAAGTTGCTAATCCACACGCTGTAGGTGGTGGGCATCAAGTAGGGATGGTCTTCCTTCTCGGTCTCAGTGCGCTGGTTGTCAAAGTGAATCTTGGACTCGATGGAAAGTTGGTCCGCGTAAAGCTCCACACGGTCCGTAAAATCCTCGTGAGACGCCCGCTGCATCTCTAGGTCCACGAACTCATCGTTGTTGAGCATCAAATGTCGCCATTGTAATTCCAAAGCGGGAACGCCCCCGCAATAGCGCAAGGCAGATTTGCCCTACATACTATAAAACGGTGGAAATGGGGAAAAATTACGGCTCTTCATCAACATGTGTGGGTGGCTTCGCCACCCTTTTTTGTTGACATTCGCCTAAATTAAACAAAAAATGGGCTATTTTCTAAAATTTAATCGCCAAAAAAAACAGAAGAAAAAGCCCATGTCAAAATTATACAAATCCAT
>NZ_FRAX01000039.1 GCF_900142465.1 Fibrobacter sp. UWH6 | reverse complement strand
CTCCACAACGCTCTGGAATGCGAAGCCGACGCCCTCTCTGATGGCGAACACGTTTACATTCCGTCCGTGATGGAACACGTGGAACTTGCAGGTGTTCACTCCGGTGACTCCGCCTGCATTATTCCGCCGGTAACCATTACCGAAGCAAACTTGAAGACCATCAAGGATTACACTCGTAAGATTGCAGAATCCCTCCATGTTTGCGGTCTCATGAACATGCAGTACGCTATCGAAGACGGCAAGGTTTTCGTTCTCGAAGCCAACCCCCGCGCATCCCGTACCGTGCCTCTGGTTTCTAAGGTCTGTAACACTCAGATGGCCCGTCTTGCTACCCGCCTCATGATGGGTGAAAAGCTGGAAGATCTGAAGCTGAAGGACAAGAAGTTCAAGCACCACGGCGCCAAGGAAGCTGTGTTCCCGTTTGACAAGTTCCCCAAGGTTGACCCGGTTCTCGGTCCTGAAATGCGTTCCACCGGTGAAGTGCTGGGCCTCTCCGAAGACTTCGCCCTGGCTTACTACAAGAGCCAGGAAGCCGCAGGTTCTATCCTCCCGTCTTCCGGTGCCGTGCTGATTAGTTTGTCTGACAAGACCAACCTCTGCGACCAGGCCATCGAAGTGGGTCAGCGTTTCCAGGAACTGGGCTTCAAGATCTACGCCACCGAAGGCACCGCCAAGTTCTACGAAAAGGCTGGCGTCAAGTGCGAAGTGGTGAACAAGATCGCCGAAGGCCGCCCGAACGTTCTGGATGTCATCCTGAACAAGCAGGTGAACCTCATCATCAACACCCCGTGGGCTCGCCGCGACGCTGTTGCCGATGAAAGCGCCATCCGTAAGGCTGCCATCAAGTACAAGACTCCTTACATCACCACCCTGGCCGCCGCTCTCGACACCGTCAAGGGCATTGCGGCTGCTAAGTCCGGTAAGGGAGCTGTAAAGAGCCTTCAGGAATACCACGCTTCTATTGAAGAGGTGTAAGAGGTCGCGACTTCGTCGCTTTGAGCGATGAGGTCGTTCGCCTTCGGCTCTCTTTGAGGAATGAGGCATAATGCGTCATTCCCGCGAAAGCGGGAATCTCCCTTTTCAAAGAGGACTGCTTAACGGCAGTTCTCTTTTTGTATGGCTATAGTTGAGCCGCATGGGTTTCTGTAATCTCCGCCTCGCAACGCCTGGACTCTATTGCAAAAATAGTAATTCCGCATTTGCACTAAATCGTTCCATAGTTTTTTTTGAAAATACTCCGAAATAGGAATATCATAATGAATTCATTGAATCAAGAAAATGTCGAATAATTATATTATTGCTATGAAATCATTTATTTTATGTTTGTTTATTTCCGTGTTTTGCTTTGCAACAACGGATTCTTTGCTGGTACCTGAGCCATTGCCCGATTCAGTCGTTCAAGCGATAAAAAGTGAACAGAGAATTGAACAACTGAATGCACTAATTGCCAAAATGAAGAGTGTGTCTGAATGCAATAGGATTCAAAAGGCGAATGCAAAGGAAAAGGAATACTGCCGAACTCGTTTCATGATACTTCATCCGGAGCTTGAAGAAGAATGAGTCGTTTGCAAAAATTTTTGATTCTGTTTTGTATTCTCCCGTCGTTGTCAATAGCTGATTCATCTACAGACTCTCTTTTACGATTCATTAAGCGCATAATTTCTAGGGGCCTTTCTAACTATAGAAGTACGACAATCGCTCATAGTGAATTTGAACCATCGCAGGCTTCTGGAGAAGTCGTTTCCAATGTGAACATTTTTAACGGTCAACCATATTATAGTATTCCCTTAACATCAATAAATGCTAGAGGAATTCTGTCTTGGTCTTTAAGTCTAAATTATTATGGTGGTATTCAGCCCATCCTTCAATCTTCAAATGAATCTGCCCCATCGGGAGCTTATGGCTTGGGTTGGAACCTGTCTACACCCTATGTCGCCATAAATCATCAGGGAACGGTAACGACAACCGATGATTTTATCTATTGCGACTTGGGTCCTTACGGCGGCGGACAGATTTTACAGAACGATGCCGGTGATTATTATGTATCTACAAATCCATATATAAAGGTCTTGCCGACGGTTTCTGGCAAACAGTTTTCAAAATGGAAATTCATCATGCCCGATGGCACGGTGCTTTTTTTTGGTGAATCGAACAATGCCAGAAGAACACAGTTGAGCCGAGGGAATGTTGTTGCCGCATTCCCTGCGGATACTACGGGACTTGTACCTTTTGTTTATCGTTATGACTTGTCTAAAGTGACGGATTTTAACAGTAGTACAGAACTCCATTTTGGATATTCTAAAGTCGGAGAAATTGCCGCTCCGGGAAAGTCCTACACCCGCGAAAGCGCTTTGTCCAGAATCTACTGGAAAGACGGGGACAAGACGATTGACTCCATAGCGTTTATTTACGCCCCAATGGAAGCCAGCGAATATCCTGGATATGGAACCGCAGAGCCTAAGGATTCACAACGACTATATGAGACGCGATTCCTTTCAAAAATAAAGACCTTTGTCCAGGGAAACTTCTACGAGGAAATCACCTTATCTCAGGGAATTCGCCATGTCTCAAATCTTGCAGACAAGCGTTATCTTCTTTCAGTCAAGGATTCCATAATAGGTGGAGAGGCTCGCTCCTGGACTTTTGATTACAACGAATCTAATGGATTGTTAAGTCAGGTTGTTCTTCCTGATAATTCTGCCGACCATTTCAACTATTCAAATGTCGCTTTGGACTCATTTTCTGATGCGAAGTCCCCTTCTGAACCTGACACTATGCGCAACATATCAGGGGACCAGGTGCAGATTCCTGTTGCGGATAGGGAAAAATACCTTAATGGTGTATCCTGCTCTGAAGAATTTTGCTATGCAACATTGATTAATACACAAGCGGGGGATAAACAGGATCTTTTCGTGCAGATTTATCACAATGATGGAAATTATTTTTCGGACCCGTTCAATCTTCAGATGACAGGAAAAGAAGTTCCCCGTTTATTCAGTTTTTCCAACTATCTTATTATAGCCGATGCGGGTGGTCGAGATATAGATTTTTATGAATGGAATGGTTTTAGGTTCGTACAACAGGATTCTGTAGTGGGTGATTTTTTTGTCACACCTACAGAACTCTTGGGAACTATTGAAAATGTCGTAACACAGGAGAATTATTTCCTGGTTGTCGAGAAAGATGGAGATACGCGTAGAATTTATCCCGTTGTCCGTCATCCGTCAACAGGAAATTGGACTCTATTACCAAAGACAAAGGATTTATGCGGTTTTCCAAACACTTCAAACTATGGGGAGCCAATCCGTAGCGGCAGTTCCAACACCTGTCTCGAATGGTCATATCCTATAACAGTTGATGCGTCATCAACAATGTTTATTGTTGGAGAAAGTCACAATGATGTCCTGAATGTATTCGCTTATAAGGATGGAAATTTTGAAGAACTGACAAGTTCTCCATCTATATTCCCAGATTTTGGAATTCAAAAATCCTCAAATGGAACTACTTACACAATGAATTTTCAAAAGGGACTGGATGGAATTACTTTGTTGGGAAACATCCTATTTGAGACATTGAATAAGGGTGGCACGGAATATATTGTTGCCATGTATTTCGATGGAAAACATTTCCAACAGATGGCAAACGAACATTGGGATGATGGGGCATATCAATGCAGCGGAGATGCTTTTTGTGGTGATGTTTTTTACATAATGGATAGTTATGTTGTTGAAAAATCTAAGGCAAAGAGCAATGTGTTCCTTTGGAGAAAGAAGACTGTCAATGGAACCATTGTCTATGAACTAGATAAAAATGGAATTTTCCCGTTTAACGGTACAAGTAATAATGTTTTTGTATCAGCGACCAGGGATGCGCTATATCTTGAGGAACGATATGAATCAACTCGTCCTGTAATCCAGAATGGCAGGTATCACAACTTGTTGCTTCATGTTCCCCGTGATCCAGCCAATCCAGTTTTAGACCATACAAGTGAACTGGATAGCAATGTGTTCGATGTACAATTTTCGCAAAGTGACCCGATAGTTTTTTATCAAACTGGATCTACTGATGAAGGAAATCTTTGTCTCAATACAGGCGTTTGTAAAGTAGGTTCGTATAGCAGAATGCGTAATTTTGAGACAAACCCTTTTTTTAGGACATCCGCCTTTTTTGAATCGCCTCTTAATTTTTATTATATATCGATTCCTAGTTTAAGGTCCTATTCCTCGCCGAACCGTCTGATGGCGAAGACTGTCGTGGATTCTATTTCCGGTAGAAACTTGATTGGTTTAGCCCAGTATTCCGGCCAGAATTTCTGGAAACCGCAAAATTATCCAGTGGTGGAACGCTATTGGAAGGAAAATTCGACTGATTCCACTAATCGCTACACCAAGTTCACGTATGCTCAGCCGGACGGCATTGTTGAGTTTAACGCCCATACGCAGCAGGCGCAGTTTATTGCCCCCGTAGTGAGTACAGTTGCTTTCGTCAGTAATGATACGGTGACAAAGGCCCGTTATGATTTTATCGCAGACCTTAAAGGAATGCCTCTTGTCGGATACCAGAAGAACCTTCAGGGAACTCTTAAAAAAACTCGTCGCTACGACAGGTCGGGAGCATTGCGTAGTCTGTCCCGCAACGTGTTTGCCTTGGACTCCGGTGCCGGACGTAACTGGCCGAATGGCCTCATAGTGAACCTGCTGGATTCCACGATAAATGTTTCCGTCGATCCGAACGGAAACAAGATACGCACGGTCGATAAGAATGTGCTATTGGATAACGAGTCCGGGCAGTTCATGGGGACGCTGAGACAGTCGGGGCCGTATTATTTATTCAGTCAGAAAATCCTTGAAAAACAGGTGCTCGAAAGCAATGCGGACAGCATGGTCTTCAAGAATCCCGTCAAACAATACTCCTATGTCCCGTTCACGTCCAGTCCGTTGACGGCAATCGAGTCTTCCAATCCCGCGCAAGTGTTCCTGGCCGACAGCGTCGCATTTGCATCCAGGGCGGCGTATTCAGTCAAAATCCCCGGAATGGCGGCTTCGCGCTATGTGTGGCAGGCCCCGGTTCGTGTCGGAAAATCCTTCCCGATTTCAGCGGGATGGGAAAAGGCTGACTCGGTGATTTCTACCGATAGTTGCGGTCACGTGACCGAGATTGCCAGCTTGACCAATGCTGGCATGCGTTCTAGTTGCAATGTTTATGAAGGCCATAGGTCTCTCTTGGCGGGAACATTCCCGGGTGCGGCCTGTACCGATGTCGCCCTCAATACGGCCGAACATGGGGCCTTGAACGGATGGGAAATGGCGCAGACCGCTCTCGACAGCGTCCAGGTCTATGACGGGTTGTACTCGTTCAAGGTTACGGACGGTTATGGCCCCACCAGGAATATAAGCCTGAAAGAACTCCGTCGGTATAAGTACAGTTTCGTAATATCCGCGTTTGCGTATTCTACGGGTGTGAAACCCATGCTCATCGCGGAGTTCCGCAGGGCGGACAAGAGTATTGCGAGGTCAATCGCAAGTTATAATCCCGTAAACGAACCTTTCTTGGCTAACAGGTGGCAACGTTATGAAATAGAGATTCCATATTCTGAACTGGTAGCGGACGGAATGTTTGCAGATACGACAGCCGACGATCATCTTAGAATTTGGCTTGGAACGGGAACGCCCACGGGAGATGATTCCCGGGTTGTCTATGTGGACGATTTTGTCGCCTTCCCGTCATCGGCGGCATTCACTATGACTTCTTACGACAGGGCGGGACTTCCGCTTTCTACGATGGGAATGGACTTCCAGAAGAATGAATTTGTCTATGACAAGAATCATCAACGCCGTGCTACAAGAGATTCGAAGGGAAGAATTTTCACGGACAATGCAAAACATCGTCTAAATGAAAATGTGGGAGGGGCAAATGAATAAGTTATTCTCTCTCCTTTGTGTGCCTGTTCTTGCAACCTTTGCCTTTGCTAACCCTCCAAAAGCGGTGGTCATTGAGAATACGGAGCATGCCAGAAGTTACTCCTTTTCCTTTACGCACGGCAACATGCTGCCGAACTGGAGTTTTGAGGACGGTTTCTATGCGTGGAACGGGAAACGACTTTCCCGTGCGGAAATAATGTCGGCCTACGGCCAGGACATCCGGCCAGTTTATGGCAGTTATGTTGGCGTAACATCCCCGACGGGTGGACCGGTGTCCGACTTCGTGCCGGTTGACGGAGATTCCGTCTTTACATTGAGTCTTTTTGCATACAATGTGAACGGGGCGGTCGTATCGCCGAGAATATATTTCTACTCCGACAAGAACACGCAGGCGTCGTATCTGGACGGGAAAAAATACACCCGTGCGGTTCAGTGGAGTCCATATTCTCATACATTCAACATTCCAGACGGTATCAGGTTCATCAGAATCTCGCTTTCAGGCTCATCCAGTGCGGCGATGCTCTTTGACGATGTTGTCCTGGAACCGGGCAAGGAGGCTAGTTCCCGCGGAACTGTCGGCATGGGAATATCCTTTTCCGACGGGCTCGGTCGTGGTCACATGTCCGAGGCGTTGGTCCACAGGGAATTCGCGAGCGAACTTTTGCCCTCGGAATGTATGAACGACTTCACTGCCTATGCGACGGGGAAACTCAAAGTCAGGGCGAGAAGCAAGTCCCATGGTGGCAATCTCGGTTCCGGTGATTCCGTCTTCATAGATAACGACGTGACGATTCGCGACACGTCCCTTTCGGAACTGCGAGTTGTCGCGAAAAATTCAGTGCGTATGGGAGACCGTGATTCCGTCTTTGCGGTGGTCAATTACGGGATCGGCCTTTGGACTGGCAACCAGACTTTCGTCCAGCAGTCCGAACAAAATACCGAAACCGAAGCCTGTTCGTTCCCGCCAGAAGATTTTCCTGTAGGAACATCAGATGTCTCTCTCGCCAATGATGCGGACTCGACCCTTGTTCCAGGCAAGTACGCAAACGGGTTGATTCGAGCAAGGAGCGTTTTACGCCTTTCTGCGGGTGACTATTATTTCGACAGTTTCTCTGTCGAGCCCACGGCGACGCTGCGATTCGATTTGTCGCAGGGAAATGTCGTCATCCATGTCCGTTCGTCTCTTTCTATTAGCGACAATTCCATCATGTCACATGATTCCACCGCCCGTTACTTTATCGGATGGCGGCTGGGCCAGTCATCTACATTAAGGTTGGGGACAATTTCCGGCTTGGCGGGCGTATTCGTTGCACCGAATGCAAAAATTGAACTGGGACACCAGAGCGCCTTGTATGGTCTAATCTATGCGAAGAACGTGGAATTGATGCAGGAGTCCAGCATCACGGCACCGTCGTTCCTGTTCTTCGCCCCCGCCATGCGTTTTGCCGTCAAGGAATCTCGTTATGACAACCTGGGTCGAGCATTCCAGGAAGATTATTCCTATGTCGCAGAACTGGAGCGTGAAGGGTATGTAGATTCATCCTTGGTCCATGCAAATGACTATTTCTCGCTGGATGGCGACGGCCCCGATGCAGCTGGTTATGCCTATACCGAAAACCAGTATTCCTTGCAGGATGGCCGATTGCTCAGGAGTTCCATGCCCGGCGAGCCGTGGAAAGTGGACGGGGCGCATGTAGGTTCTTCCGATTACGCCTATGTGGCGGACCTAAACATTCCCCAGTCGTTGAACTTCGCGAAAAACAATACCCAGAAAAATTATACCCTTTCGTACAGCCGCGATGTTGAAGGCCGTATCTCACTTTCCTGGAAAAATCGTCTTGGTCAACTTATGCAGACTGCTTTTGCCCTGGACACGACAGGGACAAACATGCGAAACTGGCAATGGTCTGTCAAGAAATATGAATATACACGCGAAGGAAACTTGCGCCGGACAATCACTCCGCTCGACGTGGACCAGAACGATTCCGCCTTTGCCGTGGTGTCGGATTACGATGCTGCCGGGAGAAACGTTGCGTCCGACGGTCCCGATGTGGGAACGGAAAAATTCTACTACACAAAGTCGGGCAGCATCCGCATATCCGTTACGGAAGAACAGCGGGGGAGGAATGCTGTTTCCTACAAGGAATACGATGCCCAGGGTCGCATTGTCTCCATCGGCGAGAGCGTTCTTGACCTGGTTATAGATGCAAGGCTCAGGGAAATCGCTGAAAGCCGGTCGCCCGTTCCGGGAGTAAAGACGGAATATTCGGGCTCCGCATACGACAGCCTTTCCGCCTGTCTTGACAGAATCGGCAATGAAAAGCTCGAAGGTTATTTTACTGACAAGATTCTGAAAAACACTCGCGGAAAACTCGCCTGTAAATGGACCCGCAACCCTCTTGCGGCTTCCCGTATCGGGGCGGATGCCGCGCTTGTGGCGGATTTCTTCGCCTACGATTCCTTGGGGCGCAAGACTGTCGCAATCCGCTACACCGGAGCGGAAAGGGACTCTACAAGAACCGTTGTCTCCAAGCAATATGAGTATGACAACATTTCCCGCCTTTTGAAGGTATCTGTTTTTGACGCGAATGGAGCGATTCTTGATGCTCGTAGATATGATTACGATGACAAGGGACGTGTCAAGACGATCTTTGATGGCGAAGGGCTGAACATAGTCAGGTTTACCTACGACGACCTGGGACAGGTTTCGGCTGTGACGGTCGGCGATAGACTTCGGACCGATTATGCCTATCATCTGCATGGACAGACGACAGCATTGAATATCCTGAATACGACCTCGGGCGATACGCTTTTCCGGCAGACCCTTAATTACGAGGATGTCGCCGCTTCGACAAATGAACGCCCCCGTTACGACGGAATGATTGCCAAATTATCCACCACGTATGGCATTGCGGATTCTTCGGGTAACAGGGTGTCAAGCTTCCTCTATGACATGCCGGGCAATTTGGTCAAGCGGAGCGGAACTGCTCCGGAAGCAACATTTAGTTTCGACAAGAACGGTCGAACTCTTGCGCAGGGATACGACGGGAGCACACTCGGCTACAACTATTACGACGATTCTTACAGGCTCAACAGAGTTACTGGCTCTATCGCTCTCGATTCTGCAAGGAACGCGTCAAGGACAAACAACTTTGTCTATGATGCATCGGGACGAATGATCGCGGACAGTTCCAAGAACCTGTCGGTGGAATATGACCCGTATGGAATGCCGGTTTCCTTCGTGCAGACGTCAGACTCGTCGATATGGCGTGAACTGGTGGTCTATGACCCTTCTGGTTGGCGCATTGCCACCTTTGCATACGAAAATGATACGTTGCAAGCAATCCGCACCGACATCATGGTGGGAGGCAAGAAAGCCCTTGAACGGCATCGGGTATACGTTGCAAATGACAGTTCCATTGCCGAATACAGGATGATTCAGGGCAAGTCGGGAATCGTGGGTCGAATTCTGCCCGACTCCTCGAAGGAATGGTATATCAAGGACTATCAGGGTTCATTAGTGATGACTCTTGTGGATAACGGACCAGGAAATGTACTTGCCTATGAGCCTTATGGAACACAGAAGAAAATTCAGGTGTCTGGCGACAGTCCCGCCGAACAGTACACCGGTAAGGAACTGAATGAGCGCGTGGGCTTGTACTATTATGGGGCAAGGTATTTTGACCCGGTATTTGGTGTATGGATTAGTCCAGATGCTGCAAAACAGTTCGACAATCCTTTTCATTTCGGTGGAAATCCTGTAAACTACGTGGATGTGGATGGAAACATTGCCGTTGTTCTTGCTGTTGGTATATTTGCAATATCCGTCTACGTCGGAATTAGTGTTGCTGATTATATCTATGATGGAACAAATTTGGGCATGGCTATTTTGGGTGGCATCGGCGCAGCTGGATTGAGTGTTGCAGGGGGATGGGCTGTCGGAGCTGTAAAAGGGGTTGGAGGAATTGCTTTAGGTGCTGCAGCTTCAATGGGTGAGACTGCAATAGGAAATCTTGCTAAAAAAGAAAATTTTGGTAATGCAACGGATTATATTATTTCTGGTACGACAGGAGCTTTGTCCGGACCATTGGGTAAATTTACTAATTCAAATGTTTTAAAGCAATCGCTTGATGGAAAAACTGAGAATGCACTTGGCTCAATCATGTTTACTGGAGGTTTATTTGCAATGAACCAAATGTATGAAAGTAGTCAATGGCTTGCTGATGCAGGAAATTCAATGTTGTATGGCTTCAATTCTGCTGTTAATTCTACAATAGCCAGTTCTATGTCCGTTCTGCAATCTCAAGGAACATCAATGGGATCTTTATCAAATAATTTGATAATTGGAGCTAATGAATCAAATAATTACGGGGAAAATACTCCGAACATTTTTCATGCTTCTGATTATAATAAGACATCGAATGAATCATATTCACAGTCAAGTAATTCTCAAGAGCAGGTACAACATAGTATTGAACAGATACGAAATATAACAGATAGTCAGAAACCGGCAAGCGGTATTGATGTTGAAATTCCCCAAACAACTATTGATATGGATGAAATTAACAATGATTATCAAAATATTATGGATGGAATAAATACGGACTTAGAAAGTATCCGGCATCCAAATAAATGTTATGTCGGTTGTAATGGGTATACAAATTTTTAAGGGTACATATTAATGATTTGTCCAAAATGCAATCGAAAATACGAAGATGACATGCCCCGTTGCCTGTGGTGTGACGCATTGAATCCGAATTATGGAATGGATGGACCTTTGCCGAATAATCAAAAAGATGCTGAAAAAAGAGAAATTTTTGATGAATCTTTTGAAGATGGTTCAATCTTTAAGCTAGAAAACGATAAGCATGTAGTAAACGTCCTGGCGATTCTCTATATGGCAAGCCTTATGATATTGGGTGTAGTAGCATGGTGCATGATAGAAGATAAGGGCGTTCTGTGGATCCTTTTCGTACTGATGGAATTTTTTTTTACTTTCTTTGTTTATCTTTTCTCAAAGAAAGTTTTGAAGGTAAAATGGTTCAAAGATAAATTTGTATTAGTTACACGCTATGGGGAAAAGGAATTCTTGTTAGGTAAACAAGCTCTCTTCAAGTCTGAAATTACGAACTTTGGAAATCATTACCTGATTTTCAAGAAAGGATGGCAAACATTTCGACTAGAAGAATGTGATTTCCCGAAGGTCGTAAAAAAGATAATTGAAATTCATAGTGAATTAACTGAGATGAAAAAAAAATGTGATGGAAACGGAGGCGAACAAGTCGTTTATAATTCGGTGACATCTTCTGGAGGGAAGCCTCTAATTTTGGTAGAATTTTTTTGTTCCCTGATTTTATTGTTTCTTTGTTTTTGGGAGATTCCTGGAAAAGAAGGATATTCCACGGCAATATGTTTTCTGATTTCTTTTTTTGGATTTTCCCGTGCTTATAGTCATTCCCTGACGGTCCTTGAGATAAAGTGGCTTAAGGACAAGTTTATTCTTTGTACTCTTTATGGAGAAAAGATTTTTTTATTTGATAAAACTACCCCATATAAAGTGGAAAAAAGCAAAAATGGAATTGTTCGGCTGGTTTTCAAAAAAGGCTTTCAATCATTTGTAGTGAATGAACTTGATTTTCCTGAAGCTGTAAAAAAAATGAAGATGCTTTTTAATGTAGACAAATGATGGAGGTCTGTTCTTTTACCTTGTAATGTGGCAAGAATCTGAAGAGAAAAAAATGGTTGCCATCTTTGAAGTCAATAGCAGATTGTTTTATAAAACGCGTTAGGGATAGCGAATTTGCGAAGCGTGACCCCTTGGGGCCTAGACCGTGGTCTCGGTTTTAGGAGGTTGGGCGGGAACGGAGTGAACCGGGCAACCCATAAGATATAGCCCGACCCGTGCGGAGCGCGGGGAACGCCCAAAAGAGCATCAGGACTTTAACAAGAAGACCACCAACAACCCGAAGAAGATCATGATCCTCGGCGGTGGCCCGAACAGAATCGGCCAGGGTATCGAATTCGACTATTGCTGCTGCCACGCTGCAATGGCTCTCCGCGAAATGGGTTACGAAACCATCATGGTGAACTGCAACCCGGAAACCGTTTCTACCGACTACGATACCAGAGACAAGCTGTACTTCGAACCGGTTACCCTCGAAGACGTTCTCCAGATTTACAAGAAGGAACAGCCCGCTGGCGTTATCGTGCAGTTCGGTGGCCAGACTCCGCTGAACATCGCCCGCGCACTCAGCGACGAAGGCGTGAAGATTCTCGGTACCAGCATCGATTCCATCGACATCGCTGAAGACCGCGACCTGTTCCGCAAGATGATGGACCAGCT
>NZ_FRAX01000038.1 GCF_900142465.1 Fibrobacter sp. UWH6 | reverse complement strand
ATGGATTTGTATAATTTTGACATGGGCTTTTTCTTCTGTTTTTTTTGGCGATTAAATTTTAGAAAATAGCCCATTTTTTGTTTAATTTAGGCGAATGTCAACAAAAAAGGGTGGCGAAGCCACCCACACATGTTGATGAAGAGCCTTAAAATTTGAGATTTTTGCCTATTCAAATTGGGTGACAATATCCAAAGAGCCACCTCGGCCATACTGATCCATATAGGTCAACTTCCACTGGACAGGATTTTCAGGGACCTTGCCAGAAATGTTGATTAGACGATAGGAAAACACCTTTGCATCTTCGGGGATTTTCCAGCCTTCACAAAGTCCAGCCATCATATCCGTTACATAAGAAGTTGACACTACTCCGCAGCCAAAATCATTAATCTCTGCTGTAATCGTTTGGTTGGAGATATCAAGTCCTCTATCTGGAGCATATTTCAGTTCACTGTAATATTCTACCATAAGTTTGTTGTAAGAAGACTTTTCACCTTGACCGGCCTCATAAATGTGCGCCTTCACGGCGTCCAACTCTTCCTTCGGGAATAAAGCCGAATAGTATTCCCGAGAATCCCCACGTCCCTTGATTCCTTGGCCATCGCGATAAAGTATAATTCCTTCAGGCAATCCATCCGCCTGCAATAGATAATTTCCTTCAAAATGAAATAAAGTTGAGCAAGGCTCGGCAGGTAAAACAGAGAGTTGTTCCAAGAAGCCATCCCTATCAAACTCGGGAATGTCTGCAAACGGAATGAATGTAGTAAGTGCGCTATCGCCAAAGTTTATATCCACCAGTCGCGTAATATCTGTGCTGGTGTGGAAGTACTCACTATAGGCGCCGTCCTTGTCTCTTGCGCTAACGCCAAGAATCCCATAACTTTGCGGGATATCAATTTGACCACCATCATAGGCAATACAGGAACGTTGTTCACAAAGAAACTTTCCTTCAGCTTCAAAGCGGCATTCGTCTCCGTTGAAGTACCCGGTGTCCAAGGACATGTCTGCGCGGGGATACAGGAATCGATAAATGGTCAGACGAGAGGAATCCACCATATCTTCACGCAACCAGACGAAGCTGCTGGATGAATTCGCTACAGGCTCAAGGTTCGATGCCGACAAAACAGCTGATTCCGAGTTAGGGCTGCTGGAGGAGGATTCATCCAAATCCTCAATTCCCCGATTTGGGTCAGGGACAGGCTCGGTCGTGGATGACATGTGGGAGGAACCACTTTCGTCCGTAGCGCTGGAGCCATTATCGTCGCCGCAGGCAATAAGCATTGTTGCCACGAACAACAGCATAGCGAGCTGAGCGACACGCGGTTTTGCGCTCAGAATAGTTCGCAGGCGGCCTATATTCATATGTTCTCCTAATTTATTCCCTTTTCTCAAAAAAAAATATAGTCAAAAAACACAGACTGTCATAATTTGACTTTTGCAATTTGTATATTTATCCCAGCCGGAAACGCCGGTTTTTATTACATCCCCCGACAGGGGCCCGCGAGTTTCCTCGCATCATGGGAAATGCGTTCCGCGGAGTTTCCGATGGAAAATCATCTGGAAAAAAAGCCTGAGAAAGGCGAAATCATCGCCTACCATGCCGATGGCGAATTGCATCTTGATGTCCGTCTCGAAAACGAAACCGCCTGGCTGACGCAGGCTCAAATTGCAGAGCTATTTGGCACAAAACGGCCCGCAATTACAAAACACTTAAAAAACATCTACGCATCTCAGGAACTAGATGAACATAGCACATGTTCCGTTTTGGAACATATGGGTAATGCAAGCCAACAGGTTTACGAAACGAAATACTACAATCTTGATGCGATATTATCCGTCGGATATAGGGTAAACAGCAAAAATGCAACCCTTTTTCGTCGCTGGGCAAACCAAGTCCTTAAAAACCACCTTCTCAAAGGCTACAGCATCAACCAGCGTTTGATGCTCTCGAAAAGCAAGTAGATTTCTTTGTCAAGCTAAACACGCCTCCCACAGAAGGCGCAATTCCTGCGAAATCCTGGTGGAGCGGCTACGAATTCGCAGCCCAGCTCGTCCGTTCAGCAAAACAAGAAATCATTATCATCGATCCCTATGCAGACGACAGGACTCTACGACTCCCGGCAAAATCTATTAAACCGTCAAAACCCCACCGTACAGGTCCTGAATATTCGAGATGTTCACGACCGTTTTATCATCGTCGACGACATAGTCTATCACGTAGGAGCATCCATAAAGGATTTGGGCAACAAGCTGACCGCATTTTCTGTTTTAGAATTTTTGACGAAAGAGCAATTGCTGAACATGATTCCTCTACAATCAACTTGATTTGCCGGGGGCGTTGCGGGGGAGCCCCCCCCCCCCCCTAAAAAATCACATTTTTCTTACAAACAAATATTGTAATACGATTTGTGAAAAAGACGAACATTTTTTTGCCGTTTTTGGGCTGTTTTTGTGTTCGCGGAAGTCCCCTCCTACCTTGCGAGTGGGGTCAAAAAAAACTAAATTGCCCCCGGTTAAACTAATTTTTCAACAGGACACGAAAAATGAACTACAATCCTCTCGCAGTTGCCTTGAACGCCGAACTTTCCGCAAACGGCTGCAAGGTCCTCGATATGCTCTCTGAACAGGGCAAGGCCATTTTCTTCCCCCGCAAGGGTATTCTTGGCCAGGGTGCCGAAGCCAAGGGCTCCGACATCAACGCTACCATCGGTACCGCTCTCGAAGACGACGGTTCTCCGCTGGTTCTGGATTGCGTTCTCAAGTCCCTGAACCTCCCCAAGAACTCCTTCCTCTACGCCCCCAGCTTCGGTAATCCGGACCTGCGTAAGGCATGGAAGGAACAGGTCATCAAGAAGAACCCCACCCTCGCTTCCAAGCAGTTCTCCAACCCGGTCGTGACCTGCGCTCTGACCCACGCTATCAGCTGCGCCGGCTACATGTTCCTGGACGCTGGTGACGAAGTCATCATTCCGGACCTGTACTGGGACAACTACGAACTGGTTTTTGAAAACGCCCGCGGCGCAAAAATCAAGACTTTCAATACCTTCAAGAACGGTGGTTTCGACACCGAAGCTCTCAAGGCAGCCCTCGCTGCAGGCAAGAGCGACAAGAAGGTCGTGCTCCTGAACTTCCCCAACAACCCCACCGGCTATACCGCTACCGAAACCGAAGCCGTGGAAATCGCAAAGATCCTTACCGAATGCGCAGCTGCAGGTAACAAGGTTGTGGCTCTGATGGACGACGCATACTTCGGACTGGTTTACGAAGATGGCGTCACTCGCGAATCCCTCTTTACAAAAATTGTCGACGCCCACGAAAACCTGCTGGCTGTGAAGCTGGACGGCCCCACCAAGGAAGACTACGTTTGGGGTTTCCGCGTTGGTTTCATGAGCTTCGGCTTCAAGGGCGCAACTGAAGCACAGCTGAAGGCTCTGGAAGACAAGGCCGCCGGTACCGTCCGTGGCAACATCTCCAACGGTCCGTCCATCAGCCAGAAGATTCTTCTCGCCGCCTACCAGTCTGCAGAATACGATGCACAGAAGGCTGAAAAGTACGCAACCCTCAAGAAGCGCTACGATATCATCAAGGAAGTCCTCGCTTCCCATCCGGAATACGCAGAAGCCTTCGAAGCCATGCCCTTCAACAGCGGTTACTTCATGTGCGTAAAGCCCAAGGGCGTCGACGCCGAAGAACTCCGCCAGAAGCTCATCAAGGATTACAGCACCGGCACCATCATGCTGAGTGGTCTTATCCGTCTGGCCTTCTCCGCAGTGCCTACCGAAAAGTTGGGCAAGCTCTTCGACAACATCTACAAGGCTGTCAAGGAACTGCAGAAGTAGGAGCGAAGCCATGAGGCTTTGAGGTATGAGGTCGGGCCTTCGGCCCTTTGAGGTTAGAGTCCGACTTCATTGCTTTAGTTTCATGGCATGGATTTTGCATAAGTACTTTGTGTTAGCTATCTTTGCAAAACACATTTTACGATGAACAAAAAGGTTTTGGCAAGAGGCCTCGCCCCTCAAAGCGAGCATCGCGAGCGACCTCACACCTCAAACCTCACACTGGAGGATCAATGTCCGACAACGCAATACTGAACTACAACGGAAAGAGCTTCGAGCTCCCCGTCTGTGAAGGTACTGAGAACGAACACGGTCTCGACATCAGCAAGCTCCGCAAGGAATCTGGCCTTGTAACGCTTGACTACGGTTACCTGAACACCGGTAGCACCAAGAGCTCTATCACCTACGTGAATGGTGAACAGGGCATTCTCCGCTATCGCGGTTACGCCATCGAAGACTTGGCTGAAAAGGCCACCTTCCCGGAAACTGCATGGCTCCTGATTTACGGCGAACTGCCCACATCTCAGCAGCTGTCCCATTTCCGCACCTTGCTGACCGAAAACGCACTCCTCCACGAAAACCTGCTGAGCTTCTTCCGTCAGATGCCGCCTAACGCCCACCCCATGGGTATCCTTAGCTCCATCGTGAACGCCGTGGGCTTGTTCACCCCCCGCTTCTACGACGACGAAAACATCGCCAGCGCTTTCGAACTCACAACCGCAGGTCTTATTTCCAAGATCCGCACCATTGCAGCCTTCTCCTACAAGGCTAGCATCGGTGAACCGTTTGTGTACCCGGAAGCAGAACGCAGCTACTGCAGTAACTTCCTGAACATGATGTTCAGCAGTAAGGCTCGTCCTTACCACCCGGATCCGATTATGGAAAAGGCCCTGAACACCTTGCTCATCGTTCACGCCGACCACGAACAGAACTGCTCCACTTCTACCGTCCGTATGGTGGGCAGCTCCCAGGCAAACCTTTACGCTTCTATCTGCGCAGGCATTTGCGCCCTGTGGGGCCCGCTCCATGGTGGTGCAAACCAGGCTGTGCTGGAAACCCTGCTCCGCATCCAGGAAAGCGGCATGACCATCGACCAGGTCATGGCCAAGGCCAAGGACAAGAACGACCCGTTCCGTCTTTCCGGTTTCGGTCATCGCGTCTACAAGAGCTACGACCCTCGCGCCAAGGTTCTTAAGAAGCTGATGTACCAGGTCTTCGAACGCGAACACGTTCACGACCCGCTGCTGGACATCGCCCTGAAGCTTGAAGAAGCCGCCCTGAAGGATGAATACTTCATCGAACGTAAGCTGTACCCCAACGTGGACTTCTACTCCGGTATCCTGTACCGCGCCATGGGCATCCCCACCGACATGCTGACTGTGATGTTCGCTATCGGTCGTCTGCCCGGCTGGATTGCCCACTGGAAGGAAATGCACGACGATCCCAACTCCAAGATCAACCGTCCCCGCCAGATTTACACTGGTTTCAACGCAAGACCTTGGGTGGACCGCGAAGCTCGCTAAAAACGTTGCAACAGCACCCTTATCAAAAAGCTGCAGTTTATTAAGCTGCGGCTTTTTTTATTTTGAGATTATCAGCCAAGAAAATGAAGATGAAAATTTTATCCCTTATATCAACAATCGCCCTTTGCGTATTGGCAGGCTGTTCCGACGACAGTTCATCCCCGTCAAACAGCACCAACGGCAACAATATTGAAGACTCCTGCACGGAATCCCCCATGACGGTGGAAGAAATGAAAACCCTTCTTGAAAGTTTCAAATTTTCCACCACAACACCGGGCGTAGAAACCCTTGACGCAGAAACTCCCATGTATAAGGTTTCTCACAAGGAATTCAATACCGCCATGTGCGACACCACCTACCCAGCCATCATGCAGGCTGCCGGATGGACAGAAGAGGCTTCAGAATCCGTAGGCTCAGGAAACTTCGTTTCATTCGTGGGCTACCGCTACATCAAGAAATATGGTTGTACCGACATAGCCGTCTCCTTCATATGCCGGGACGGCATCGAAACCGGGACCACAAACTTTTATGTAGAATACCTGAAGAACGCACGCAAGGAACATTTATTCGTAGGAACATACGAATAAACACTACTAAATACAATTCTTGAAAAGAAAATCCGAGCTTTTGCAGCCCGGATTTTTTATTTAAAGTTCTTCCGAAACCGTGAAATTTACCGCAATCTTCTCAGGCCCTTGGGCATGGGAACTTCCTTCCCGTCTTCCTGCAGCAGGTAGATGTTGTCGAGGCTGATGAAACCCTTGCCACTCCAGCGGGCACGGAAGGCGAAGTTCTTGATTTGCCTCGGATCCAGCTGGGGAACGTTCTTGCCCCAACCTTCCTGAGTCATGTTTTCCCAGATGAGAGTGTCGCGTACCCAGTTGCCGCGGGTGTTTTTCAGACGGACCATGAACTCGTCGTAATCCTTCACCTGTTCCGACATAATCTGCAGTTCGATGTAACCGTCGGGATTGTTGTGGTTGGTGGAGTAATCGAAGACAATGCCCACGGAGTTCTTCACTTCGGGAGGCAGCACATAGTAAGCGCCGGAGTAGTTGGGCCAACCCAGTTCAGGAGGTTGCTCAATAATCCAGTCATGACGGATATAACCACCCAGGGGCGGATTGCCGTTATAGACCTTGGCGTCCATGGAAGTGGCGTTATCGCCATTCACCACCGGGAACCAATCTACAGCATCCAGGCCATTATCAAAGTTTTGCATGCAGCTGGTGGTACGGTAAGCGCCACGAACACGGAACGGAATCTTCTGCACAGTCTTCTTGCCGCCAAGACCTGTAACCGTCAATTCCATTTCCGGAAGCTTTTCCGTTGCGGCGGTAATCTTTGCAGTTTCCGGCACAGGGACCTTCACATGGAAGCTTTCGATGGACGCGTTCCACTTGCCGTCATCGGGCGTAATATTCACCGTCTTGGAACCGCCCTTGGGGCCAAAATCAGGAATCTTAATGGATGCGCCAGTAATTTCACCATCCTGCTGGGTGACTGTCCCGAACAAGTCCAGGGTATCGCCACGCATCATGACCTTCTTTTCAAGAGCTGCGGCAAGGACTACAGGCGTTGCGGCATTCTTTGCGGAGGCCTTGTCAGCCCCAACAACGCGGGGATTGATTTGCACCACCGCCATACCGAAAGGAGGAATCATAACATCGCGGGACTTTGCCGGATTCAGGCGGCGGCCACTGGGACCCATTTTCGGATAGGGATAGGCATTCTTGCCATCACCAATCCACTTGAACTGATCTTCGCCAAACACGTCCACTTCAATGCGGGAATTTTCCTTCTTGGATCCCACGGAAGCGCGATCAATTTGTACAACCTGCGCAACGTCAGACAAATTTGCCAAAAGAACACGGGCCGAGTCGCCAGCACCTGCAGCACCCTTCTTCGCCAAGGCATAAGCCACAACTTCAGAATTGGAACTTTCCACAGGAACCACAGCAAAGCCGTCTTCCAGGAACTGCTTGAAAGTCATATACACGCCGTAGTATTCCGCAGTAGGTTCCAGAGACTTCCACTTGTTCCAGGAGCCTTCCTTCACCAGGGCCGTCATACTGATGGTACCCCAAGTGTCATCGGGACTCTTAAAGAGGTTGCCGAAAGCATCCCAGGGAAGCACCTGCAGGCGGTCGCCAAAGCGCACCGCATGCTGCGCAAAAATCATGGCCATGGCCGTTGCCTGGGGGTAATCCATCAACAGGCTGTAACCCTGAACGTTGGTGCTGAATTCCGAAAGGAACACCCGACGCTTCTCTTCGCCAGAAGCAGAAGGAACCTTATCCACGCCAGGCAAGTGACGCTTCATCCAAACGTCCAGCGTATCCATATTGTGGCCCACATCCAGCATTGCCTTCAGCATGTCCTTGGCGTTGGCGCCATTGGGAGTCCAGTACGGGTAATTATGCAAGTCCACTGCATCCAGGTAGCGCTTGCCATCGGCAATTTCCGCCTCCCCCACAATACGGAGGAATTCTTCCATCCAGTACTTTCCATCCAGAATGCCTGCGCCCTTCTGCATCATCTTGTGAGTACTGAGCAGCGGGCCGTGAAGCATGATCGTGGGGTCCACCGCCTTCATGGCGCGGGCATATTCCAGATAACGGGCCGCATAATGGCGGGCAGAAATGGGGCCAGATTCTTCCCATTCGCCGTCAAGTTCGTTACCGATTTCCCACTGCTTAATATTGTAACCCTTCACCTTGTTGGCGTAACGCACCCAGGCGGCAGCCTCCTTGGAAGTGCCCGTACCCGCGTTCACGCAAATCACAGCCTGGGCAGGCTTGCCGTCAGCAGACTTGGGCAGGCCATTAATGTAGGTCATGAATTCTTCGAAATGCCAGGGAATGTTGGTCCAGTCGGTACGGGCCTTGTCGCCGTTGCGGGTAGACATGGCGTACATCTTGTATTCATTTCCGGCCAGCAGGTCCTCGCCATTGCTGAACATCTTCATCTCGCGAATCTGCACACCCTTGCCCGGCAAGTCCTGCAACTTAAAGCGGATGGCCACGTAGCGGGTACGCACAGTCTTACCCTTGTACATGGTTTCGGCGCCAGTCACCTTCACCTTGGCTTCCAACTTCAGGTCGTTGGTCAAAGCCTGATGAACGCCCGGATATTCCGCATAATCTGTAGTCCAGTATTCATACTGGAAAGCCTTGGGGCGCAAATCTCCCCAGCTAATCTGCAGGGAATCAATGTTCTTCTTTTCCGGGAATTCCACCACAACCCAGGGCAGGTCATTGGGGTCCAGAATTTCGCCCCACCAAATGGTATTCATGTTGCCATCGGCCAGGTGGCTGCGACGGACAAAACCGTAGTTATCCTTAGTGGTGCCGCGATAAATAGTCTCGCCCAAGAAACCCGGAGCATACTTGCCTTCTTCTTCCGTAGAAATCCAGAGGCCAGTGCTGTCGTACTTGCCAATACCATTCCAGTGGTAGTCATTACTCAAGCTGCCGTTGGGGAAACGGAACAAAGTGTAACCGCCATCCACCAGGGCGTCGGTCATATCGTAATAACGGCTAGGCGGATTCCAGATAGCCAAATCCGCAGACATCATATTATTCTTGCTGATCACCACACCCGGCTTGGTATCATCCACCTTAATCACCGTCTGTGCCGCTTGGGCGGTACCCGCCAATCCAAGAGCAGCAATCATCGCCGCCGACAAAACAAATTTCTTTTTCATAAAACTTTTCGGATTTTTATTTCAGATTTTATAATAACAATCTAAAAAAAGCAAGAGTCCCTATTGGCCTGCCAGAATGAAGATTTTATCAAATATCAAATTTCTCCAGCTTGCTGCAAAACCAAGGAACGGATATCATCGCCAATAAAAAATCCAAGATTTTCAAGATCTTTTAAAACTGGCGTAACACGCGGGACCAAACCATTTCGTTTCGCCTTCAAAATAACCCCCAACGTCCCTGTTACTGTCAATCCAAGAAATTTTGCAGTTTTCTTGGCTGCATTATCATCAATAATAACTAAATCCGCTTTGGGAGATTGCATAGCTAGAAGCATAACTTCAACCTCCCCATCGTGTAACTTCGCTTGGAAAATTCTTCTATTGATCGGATCCAATACTCGCTCGACATGAATCCAACCAATGTCACTAATCTGCTTACTCGCCGCATCATTTTTTTCGCAAACCTCACGAAATACAGCTTGCGGAATCACAACATCCCCATACAACTGGCGCAACAGCTCCAGCCGATTTAAATTTCCAAGGACAATTAATGGAGTGGAATTGATAATAACTCTAGGCATTTTTCATTTCTTCCATAAACTCATTTGCATCATCAAAATGGAATATGGAAATGCCTCGGCTACCAAGGAACTTTATAAAATCCTCTTCGGTCATTCCCGCGATTTCTGCGCAATATCCAACAGAGACTCCATGATTCTTGTAGAATTCAAGCGCAACAACACGTTTAGCTAAGGAAAGTGCACTTTCCTTATTCATGCGCGTATCAAACAGCACTTCTTCTGGAATGTCCATGGATAATTGGCACACGGGGAACCTCTGCCGTACAATATACGTTAAATCCGTGGCGTTTGCAACTTCATTCATCTTAACTCCTTCCCCACATACAAGCTTAAAATGCGGGACACAACACAAGTACTCATTCGAGCACCGTAAATATAAATTGCAAATTATTCCTTGTCAAGAGCTATTTTTCAAAAATTCTTGAACACCTCAAACTTGACTTCATGGAATTTCAAGATTGGCACCATCATGCGTTAATTTCTTTTGTTGCGTATTCCAGGATGCTTTCTGCCCCGGATCTCACAACTTCCGCCAATCTGAATTGAGCAATTTCGTTGCGACGGTAGTTTCGCATTACGGACTTCATGTCAAGGCAAACGCAAGCGATATAGTGGTAAGGGCGTTTCTCACAAATATTCTGCTTTTCGGTATCATCCTTTTTGGAGATAACTTTCCATTCCCCGTAAATAAAGCCTTTATTTTCCATACCGAAAGGCAATACGTTTGATTTCGCATAATACGGAATGATAAATGCATTGAAATTTTTATCGGCTTTTATACCCATATGGTTTTCAACATATTCCGCATACGCCATCTGCTTGCAGACAGATTCTGCACCGGGCAAGTAACGGGTTTCATTCTTTACTCCAAACTTATAATACTTGGAGTCAAGAATAAAGACGGAATCGCCAAGCTTCATGATTGTATCGGGACGCAAAGTGGAGCGTCTGCCATCTCCCTTGTCATCGTCGTAATCAATGATTTTCCCTTCTACACTCTTGGAATTCATCGCAATGAATTTCAGATGGGGATTGTATTTCGTCTTGTCGCTAACATTCCCGAAAATACTATCGATCATTCCTTCCCAAGCGTGATCGAACTTTTTAAACCCGAAGCAGATTTCAGAATCATCATTGACAAGGGTCTCCTTATTTTCAAAGAAATCCACAACAGTTAGTAACGAATGAAATAATTCCAGGAACTTGTCATTGAATGTTGATGCAATTTTATCTTTCAGAACTTCAACAAAAAGTTCGTAATCAAAATCCAGTTCCGGTGAATCAAATTCATCTTCGATAACGCCCAAAAAAGGACCGATTAATCTTGCTGCCTCATAAACACAGAACTTATGAATAAGCGTAATCAGGCTGTCTTGTTTGTAGTTTGTTCGTCGTGTAATCAAGTTGAGGTATACAACGCTGTGGTTGTCGTCTTCGTCTTTTACTACTTGAGGCTTGATTCGCTTTATTGTTCGTGACCAGCTTATTTTCCCAGACCAACCCTTTTTATAAACCGTTTCTGTTTCCGCAAAATAACCATAGTCCAAATAATATTGTACAATGGAGAAGAATGCTTTAATCGGAAAACCCGTTTTCAAGTCACTTTTTTCATTGTCAGGGAAACGATTTTGCAGAGAAACGTCATTGATGATAGAAATCAATCTCAAAAAATCTGATTTAAGTTCTGCATCCAGTTTTTCGACTTCGGAGTCATCATGATCTGGACGATATCCGCGAGGAAAGTAAATCCTAGGTTCAAAGGAATCCTGTTCATCCGCTTTTCTTATCTTCACGCCGACAAAAGTTTCGTCTTCGTCAAAAGAAGAAACTGCCGGATCAAAGTAAACGCAAAAATCCTTGAAGGATTTCTGACGTTTAACGGATTTGTGAATAGCGGAATTATCCATTTCTTAAGACGTTTTTTTCGTTTTCTGATATTTTGAAAATCGTATCAAACGCATCAAACCCTTTGAGTTTATATGATTCGCCGTCCATTTCTTCAAAGGCGTCAATCAAGTCCGAGAGGGACTTGAACTTGTCCTTGTTGAAAATATTGTTTGCCGCATTGCGCTTAAAAACATCGTCCCATAAATACTTGATAACTTTCTCGGCGAAATCTTCCCTTGAAATGTCTTCAAATTTAACGACAGCTCCATTTGCATCTTTTTCTTTGACAGAAGTGCTTATGAACCATCCGCCAAGACATTTGTCGTCTGCTTTTGAAATTCCATTTTCTGGCAATAGGATTTTTTCGTTTACCCAGTCTCGAAATTTACCCCAACAAACTTCGGTGCCATCAATCTGAATATTGTATTGAGCCTTACCTGGAAAGACTTCGTTGGAAAGTTTATTGCGAATCATCCTAGACTTGAATCTACGCTGGAACGCATTATCCGTCGCTATCACATTTTGGTCACTTGTGTTCATTGTCGCGTAGATGGATAGATTTGGCGGAAGACGGATTGAAGTGTAGTTTTCCAGTTTGATTTTTTCACTATAAGAAACACTTTCGTCGTATTCTACGGTTTCGGGATTGTTTGTGTCTATTTGACGGATGTAGCCATTGACATCGATATTGTCGATTCCGTAAGAACTCCAACCTTCTCCGTACTCGTTTCCGGTTGAATTATCAACGGCGTCGCCAGGCTTGATGCGGTCCAGCAGTTGGAAAGCCTCTCCAAATATTGCCGCTGCGTTTCCGCG
>NZ_FRAX01000037.1 GCF_900142465.1 Fibrobacter sp. UWH6 | reverse complement strand
CTCATGGCTAGAGCGCGCAAGACAATTACCCCGGATCCGTATGCAAAACCGATAGCAAAGGTTCTCTCCCCCGAGCAGAGCCTTCCGGGCAGATTACCGAAGGTTTCAAGCAAGGGGACCAGTTCCAGACGCTCCTTGGCGTAACCGGTTCCGGCAAGACGTTCACCATGGCAAACGTCATCAAGAACGTGGGAAAGCCTACCCTCATCCTCACCCACAACAAGACCTTGGCCGCCCAACTCTATGAATTTTTGCACCACAATCCTTGAATGGGTTGGAATTTGCATCAGAATTCAAACATTCTGTCTGGAACCTTATCTGATTTCTGCATACGAAGGATCTCGGTTGTCACAATACTTTCCACACCTTTGACCAACACCGACACAACCATTTTTTTCATATTGTTGTTCGCATCATAAGTGAACGTGGTAAGAACATCGGCATTGTCCTTCACAGACTCCAATTTTTCGATACGCTTCAATTTACTATTGTAATACAACGTTCCAGCGGATCCCTGTATAATATATGTATCATCTGAAAAAAACTTCGGCTCTTTCCATTCACCCGAATCTAACGGATTGAAATTTCCATAGGATGACGATTTCAATGCTTCGGCATTGTAATCTAGGATTTGCGACTTATTCGTCTTTAAATCCACAACCTTCATTTTATTTCCATTCACAATGCTTCGCTGGTTTAAAAAATTACTTTTTATTTCAGTGTAGCTTTTGTTTTCTCCTTTGCTCACAATGTAAACATCAGTTTGCTGATACACACCCGCAGCGCGAACAGACGTACGAAGGTTCATTTCAATGGAATCTCGAGGAATTGTTTTTTCCTTGAGCGCCGCCTTTACCTGCTCTAACGAGAGGGCAAATGATTGAGAAACCAAAAACAAAAAAAGAAGAAATGTTGTTTTTTTCATAGCTTAATCCTTTATGCAACGTAATGAATGCTTGGGATAGTTTTGTCCTATTGTAAAACCAACTCCCATAGCCACCACATACGACAAATTAAAGTCTTTAGCGGTTGATGTCCAATATACAGCATAGTTGCCAGATATGGTCCCGTCTAACAACCATTCCCCCGCTGGTTTAGAATTAAACCCACAATCATCAGTTCCTGGAGTGTATCGTTCTCCAAAATCAGAGGAACTTATCAACCTAGGACCTGCAAACTCCGCCCCCCCCATATTTTTAGCTAACACATTCCATTCGTCCACAGAGGGCACATGCCACCCGGCAGGGCAAATGGTGTCTAGCAAAGCCCGGTCAAAGAGTCCCAAATCCTCACCATCAATATGTAGCGAATAAAACCTGCCGAACGTATCGCAGAAGCCTTCGATTTTGTCATAGCACAGGCTGAACGGTGCGTCGAATTTCAAGTTCTCGGCCATCCACACTTGGTTGCCTATTGTGGTGTACTTGTACACCTGTCCGTCGCGTTCGTCGGTGAATGAACCTCGATTCGGCTCTCCGCATGCGTTCGTCCCTTCGGCTGGGCAGACGACGTTTGCGTCAAAAGTGTCCTTAGGCTCCGAAGGGCTATCTTCGGAACACGCGCAAAGCAAGGAAACAAAAGCGGTAAAAAGAATGAACTTTGTTTTCATGAGAATGTTAATTCTTTAGACACCTAATAGTCATTCTGGGGTGATTTATTTCTATTGACTGACTTCCAAGATTATAGGCATACATTGTATCATAACTTCTTCTTGTAGAAGTCCAATAAATAGCATAAATTCTATCTCCAGAAAGTTCTCCGTTTAACATCCAGGATCCTGCAGGCAGGGCGTTAAAACTACAATCATCAGAACCAGAGTTATAATATTCTCCAAAATCATTGGATGACATTAATCTGGCACTTCCCTTTTCACCTTCCCCAACATTATTCGCCAATTCATTCCATTCATCCACCGAAGGCACATGCCACCCAGCAGGGCAAATGGTGTCCGCCAAAACTTGATCAATGAGGGCAAAATATTCGCCATTTACGTACAGAGTGTAGAACCTGCCGAACGTTTCGCAAAAATTTTCTTCTCTGGCATAGCACAGACTGTACGGTGCGTCAAATTTCAAGTTCTCGGCCATCCACACTTGGTTACCGATGGTGGTGTACTTGTACACCTGTCCATCACGTTCATCAGTGAATGAACCTCGGTTCGGTTCGCCGTATGCGTTCGTCCCTTCGGCTGGGCAGACGACGCTTGCGTCAAAAGTATCCTTTGGCTCCGAAGGGCTATCTTCGGAACATGCGCAAAGCAAGGAAACAAAAGCGGTAAAAAGAATGAACTTTGTTTTCATGAGAATGTTAATTCTTTAGACACCTAATAGTCATTCTGGGGCGATTTATTTCTATTGACTGACTTCCAAGATTATAGGCATACATTGTATCATAACTTCTTCTTGTAGAAGTCCAATAAATAGCATAAATTCTATTTCCAGAAAGCTCTCCGTTTAACATCCAGGATCCTGCAGGCAGGGCGTTAAAACTACAATCATCAGAACCAGAGTTATAATATTCTCCAAAATCATTGGATGACTTTAATCTGGCACTTCCCTTTTTACCTTCCCCAACATTATTCGCCAATTCATTCCATTCATCCACCGAAGGCACATGCCACCCAGCAGGGCAAATGGTGTCCGCCAAAACTTGATCAATGAGGGCATAATATTCGCCATTTACGTACAGAGTGTAGAACCTGCCGAACGTTTCGCAAAAATTTTCTTCTCTGGCATAGCACAGGCTGTACGGTGCGTCAAATTTCAAGTTCTCCGCCATCCACACTTGGTTGCCGATGGTGGTGTACTTGTACACCTGTCCATCACGTTCGTCGGTGAACGTTCCTCGATTCGGTTCGCCGTATGCGTTCGTCCCTTCGGCTGGGCAGACGACGTTTGCGTCAAAAGTGTCCTTAGGCTCCGAAGGGCTATCTTCGGAACACGCGCAAAGCAAGGCCACAACCATACTAAAGCCCAAGCCAAGCCATTTCGTATATTTCATTTTATTATTCCTCATACAAACATTTCCTTAATTCAAAAGACTCCACGACAGTATTTCCGTCCCTCGGCGAAGCACTATGTAACTAGAAGGCCGAATCGACTTAACGTCTACCGTCACCGAATGTTCGCCAATGTCCCACGATCCCTTATAAAGCGTTTTCAACGGGGCACCCATGGCATTCACCATTTCAAGGATGTAATAACCGTTTTCCTCAATATTCACGTAAATTACGTCACCTTCCCTATGCACCAGGTCTGCATATTTTTCATTGGGAATATAACCTTCACTGTATTTTGGCTGGGGAGCATTGCCCCAGAGCAAATTACCCAATTTATCCAGCACCACGATAGAATCGGCTTCAACCATTCCGTAATTATTCAAATTATAATGGGAGGGGTCATCCTTCGCGTTAAAATCGATTGTCCTATTTGGATGATGCATCGCGAACTGCACGCCGCTACCATAATCAGACTTATCTCCCGGATTTAAAAGAACATCGTACACAAACGAAATATAGTACAAATCACCACCGGCATTAACCATCTGACTAGTTGCAAAGGCACTCCAGTTCACATCGAATTCCGTTTTTGCAGAATCCCTGAAATAGTAGCGCATTTCAAAACCATCTACAGGAGCACTGCCAGTATTTTCAACATACACAGCAAGATTGCTAGCACTTGCGGAACCGTATTCATAATCCATTGCCATTGCGCGAACCTTGATTTTGGCCTTTTGCACAGGTCCATCTTCATCGTAGCAAGCAAACTCGTTAAGCAAGTTTCCGTCTCCATCTAGCAGGGCTACACCCGTTGCATTGGCATAGCCAGATTCAGCGTCCTTAAGATAACTTGGGTCATCGGTTTTGTCCCAATACGGGAAGCAGTTGTCCGGAGAAGTAATTCGATGCAAACCGATTAACGGTCCTTGACCAAAGTACGCGGTCCCGTATGCAGCAATCGTTTCGGTCAATGCGAATTCGGCATAGAATACGGAGCCTGCATCATTCACAACACTCATCGGAGCGTCCGGGAAGAACGAAGTCGCGTTCACATTTTCGCCCTCACCCTTGTAGTAATAACGAATCCTTGCATTTTCAAACGACTTGTCTGTCATGTTGCGCAAATCAAAGCGAACTTGGGCCCACTTTTTATCTTCCAAGGATTCGTATTTCATAAGCACTTTCACCCTAGGGTCTGGGTTAACCCAAGAAGATTCATTATAACTGATTTGATTATCTTCAATATTGGCGCTACTGCTTGCTAAAGCTATTGCAGCCACACCAAGGTTTCCCAATGGACGAACGCCAATCTCGTTGACACCGGAGCTTAGACTAAGTCCAAGATTTACAATTTTCTCACTCTTCCACAGACCCGTAGAAGTTAACTTAAATTCTCCTACGCTATTTCCATTAACAAGAATCTCGACCCTGGAGTCCTCAGAAACATAATTCCTATGAAGAAGATAGAGGGAATAATTATCGGCATTCAAGTCAACATTCCAAGTCATCACACCGTCATTGCCAATAGACTTTTGACGTAGATAAGCCTTGCCCGGAGCTGAACAGGACTGATCAACCACAAGGCCGTCCCTATCCTCCAAATCTACTGCGCGAACTGCGGCAAAATTCACCTCATCCACACTAAGAACTCCTTCGAATATGCTCTGAATCTGTTCTTCAGAAAGTGCCGAAGAATAGAACCGCAAATTAGAAATGCTACCGCCAGCACTACGCACACCATTACGAGCGCCAATAGAAAGCTTTCCATAACCTCCATAAAGCAGTTCTTTACTCAATTTTATGGTTTCCTCATATTTGCCATTCTTATAAAGGCTAGCCTTCGTTCCATCCACCACAACCACAAGGTGCGTAGGGATATTCGCTTCACGTTTTGTATTGAAGTAGAATTGTTCAGAGCCAACCCTCAAGAAATAACGATTGTACGTTCCAAGGCCAAATGTCCACTCATTTTTCCCGACAAAACTTAGAATAGACCAATCTGCCCTTTGGGTATTATTGGAATTAAAATTAAATTCAAAAGAGAAGGGACGAAGGGTATCTAAAGCAGGTAATATATATCTGCTACTTGCGGAATCTTTCGCTGTTAGATTAACACCATATTTAGCACCCCATGGCTTGTTAACGGAAGAAAGATCCATGTGCAATCGCCTAGATTTATCTTTCGTCATGATTTCATACGCAATATTTCCAGCCCCCTCTGCAAGCGGATACCACAAAATCAAAGAAGACGGATATGGATACAGTTTTTCCGTTTGTTTTACAACTTTATCCGTATTATGACCGTAATCCTCTGCAATAACCGTAATGGTCGCCATACAGGCGATACATTCATAAAGGTCTTTTTTCTTTAGATTAAAGTCATGTTGCAAAATACCATTTTCGGGAATGGTAATGCTTTCCACAAGACTACCACCAAGGAAAAGTTCCATTGTAGTCCCTTTCAATTTACTTTCGGCTTCATAGACATCTGCAGCCACATGAACAATACGTCCATCGCCATTATCGGAAACCGAGATGTCAACATTTTCAATCACCGGAGCTGTAGAATCCAATTTCACAACAGGACCCAGCTTTTGCTCTGTATTACCATCAAGCCCATAGAACACGATAAACGATTGATACAGGGAATCAATTTGATTCAAATCTGTATTTTTTGCACGCCAAATAATCGGACGTTCAGAAGCACCATGATGCTCTGCTGCCACATTGCTTGAATTCTTCAACTGAAGAAGATAATTACTCTTTCCATCGCACAAATAAGGATACTCTAGCCAACCGTTGGCCGTTCCCATCCATAGTGTATCACCCCACAAAGAGTCCATTTGACTGCAGGAGAACGTCCCTATTTCCTCTGGAATAGAATCTGCAATTTCAACACTATCGGCCATCAAAGAATCAAGTGCTACAAACTTGGAGAATGTTGAAGTTTTAGCAGTTATTCTTACAAAAGACCAGGAAATCGTACTCGTATCTTTACAAACGACAAGATTGGAATCAAGATAGACAAGGCCAAACGTTTCCAAAGGAACAAGTTTCTTATTTTGAACATCGGGCTTGTAAATTTTCAAGTTACGCGGATCAACATTATCTTTTTCCAATGAAGTTCTAGAAATATCCATCGTAACAAGAGGCTCTTTACCTGCAGCAAATTTGTGAGAAGGGAGAACCTCTATTACAGGGCCTACCGGTACCATATTCCTAAACAGTTCACAATCGTAGCACTCGCTCGGATCCATGGTACGCACAGTCACATCAGTATTTTTTTCCCAGGAACCTTTATTAAAATGTACAGACACATTGTGATATGAAGAATATACCGTTATAGAGTCTTCAGGTTTTACAAGTTTTCCTATGCGGACATCCAATTGACGATAATAGGTTATATTGTTAAGACCACTATAAGTCAAGAAAAACGAGGTGTTTCCCTGAAGTTCATTAACATTCTTTGACACCTTAATCGGATAAGGTACAGTTGTGTCCAAGATATCCGAATTTTTCCCAGCCACGTTGAATCGCATACCATCTTGAATATACGAGACATTCCAATCACATACTGCGTAAGGAACTCGGCCAAGCAATGAAATGATTTCATCTTCTCTTGACGCATAAACGTCCAAAGAAGTTCGATTCACATTAAATTGTTTACCTAGGGAATCATAGGACGCTTTAAAGTAAGGATGTCCGATGAGGTTTGTATCGCCCTCCATATTCCTCTTATATACGGCAACATTGCCTACAGAGATATTTTTCGCCCAATTTGTAGAAAGTATGGAATCCTTTTGATTTTGATTAACAACACTTTTCAAAGAAATACTATTGTTCAAACTTGTATCAGCAACAAAAATCGAATCCTTTGATCGGTAGAAATCCAACTTAGCCAAATAGGACTGTCCCTTATTAGATATAGTATAACGTATACCATTACCTGATTTTGAAGAAACAGTATCCCAATTGTCTGAATTCCGACTATTAGATTTAAGAACGTATTTTCCGCTCAGTAAATTATCTATGCCAAAACTGGGCTCTTGCAATTCAGCACTCCAAGTAACAGAATCAACCTTTACCGAATCAATCTTTTGCGCCACACCAGCATTTGCCGGAGAATTGGAGTTTACCAAGAAATATTTATTTACGCTGGCATCTATCAAAGGATTACGATAGTAACCATTTTCTAGAAACTTTGCTTCCCATTCCCGTTCAGTCCAGTCATTTTGTTTATAATGGACTCTAGAAACCCATTTGTCACAGCCATAAAAACGAGAATCCTTACCCTTGTCACTTGGTAAAGTGCATGTTCCGTTATCATAGGGATAAGCCACAGCAAAAGAATTATCCGTATAGACAATTCCCGCCAATTCAGCGGAATCCTTAGTCATCATGGGTGCCACATCAAATTTACAATTCAAGATATTCGCCACACTGCCGATATCCTTGTCAAGTCCATTCACGGCATCCTCATCATTACTTGTAAATACTGCCAACTGCGAATCATTGGGGCCTTTGGCCTCTGCTTTATAAGCAACGTCTCCGCTACCCAAATAGAATCGCCAACTCAGATTCGAAGAACTGATCGCGCCGTTAATTTCATCATTGAACAACAGCGGATTTTCCGGTTCCAATTTCATTGGCAAGCGTTGGGCTTCAAATACAGTCGGGCCATTATCAAAAGTGCCATCCGAGACCCACTGATTGCCATTATAGAAATTGTAAAAATTCGAGTCCCTCTGATTAGCAAGTTTTGTAACATAGCCATCACCCCCATAAAGCGTTTTGTTTATCGGGTCAAAGCGAACATAGCGGTTCGCCAAGTTGTTCGTGCCCCAATTTTCTGGCTTAGGATCCCAATACTCAGGATTCATTTCAAGAACAAATTTGACTTTTATATCTGTACCAGACCCCGTATAAGAGCAATGTTCTTCGTCATAATTATTATCATAAAGGTTTTCTTTACCATCAACAGGCTCTAACGAGACATTCACCATATAGGCATGAGGATTGAACCTAGCAACAATCGCCGTGTCTATTTCATCAACAGCCCGTTTAGCGCCACATACAAAGTTCAAATCGTCATCAGCCAAAGGATCTTTTATTTGATCGGTTTCACAAACTGTTTTTGCTGAGGAAACTTGATTAAAATTATTATTTAGAGAAACAGACTTTGCAAACACATTAAAGTTTTCAATTACGGCTTCGTAATACAAAGGCTGTCCCTGCCAATTAGTGAACCAATCATACATAGGAGATTGTTCTTCTCTATCAACATACCAATCCTTTTTGTAAACTTCGCTCCAAGCAAGGTTGTTTATTTCAGACTGTCCAGCATCCTCCACAGCATTCCCATTAAACCCTGTTTCAGATAAAAAGTCACTTATTTGTTTATAAGAACTAGCTGGGAAAATTTTTATTGCAGCCAAAGCATTCAATGTATCAATTCCTTGATCAAATATATTACTATGATTCACAAAACCGTAAATCAAGGCATCATTGTGTGTATTATTCACCGGGTCCAAATCAAAAGTAATCCCTACCTTTTTTTCATTCTTTTTAAATATTATTTGATCAACCTGGATTCTATAAAAATACCCTTGGTATTTGGACTGAGATTTACATTCCGTCGTTCCAAACCCATGCTTTCTATATCGACCATTATAGCCCCGAGTTTCTCCCATCACAAGCGTCACGACCGTCGCCTCGAATTCGTCACGGGATCTTCGAATACCAAGACTGGGCCTTGTTTTCTTATACATGGTAGGCCTCTGAGTTCCACCATAAACATCCCATGTATAATAAAAAGTACGTTCCTTCTCGGGTAAAACCGTAGCAACAAGGTCAGAACGAAGCAAATAATCAGCCTTGCCCACATAACGATAATCACCGAATTCATCCAAGAAAGCTTCTTCCATTTTCAAGTCAGCCACAATTCCCTTTGAAGAATCCTTTGGAGCCTCAACCAAATTCGCTCCCAAGCTCAAACTAAACGGATAGTACAGCGAATCAATCACTTTTCCTTTCGCATCCGTAACAACAAGGCGTACATTGTACGAGCCGGGTTTCATAAGCTTATCATCTTTCACACCATTCCATTGTAGTGTATTCCATTGATTTGAATTTGTCGCCAAGACAAGTTCACTATCCAATAGGGAATAGACAGATTTTTTATCAGAATCTATAATATCAGCAGTTACGTACGCTGAGCGACCCGTCAACTTAAACTGGAATCCAAAATCAGCCGTTTTTACTTTAGAAGAATCTTTCATATTCTTTAAAAAGTCTATGTAATACTTTTCAAGGTTATTGCTAGAAATTTCAATTTTGGGTTCTTGATATTCCAAATACCATTCCGCATCTTCACTAATAATATTCTGTTCATTGCCTTTTTCGTACGCAAGCACATGCATTTTTACAAGAGATCCGCTAGGATACATCTTGTTCACCAAGCCATTCCACACTACATGGGTTTTGTATTCTTCTGGATGAACATAAACCACTGGCGACAGGGAATCCTTATACAAGGCCCCATCCACAGAAGAAACATCAACAGTAAAGGACGATGCCGTTTTGAATACCAGATGAACACTATCTTTTCCAAGAAGCCACTTCTTGGTCGTATTGTAAGCAGGAACCGTAAAATCGGGAACACTATCAATATGAACCTTTATACTATCCATCACAAAGCCAAGAGTCTCTGTAGAATCTGCGTTTGGCGAAGTTCCAAAATCTATTTTCCCATCAACAAATCGAACAACCAAAAAAGGATTCATACTTGTTGAATCGCCCCTATTCATAATGCCACTTGCATTTCCTGCGTATCTTACGTGCCAGGTACTGTCATCACTTTCCTGCCATATAGAAAGTCCCGTATCTGACGCTACGGCAGGCGTTCTAAACGGAGACAAAATCATGGAATCAAAAGACTTCTCCACTGCTTTTATATAAACAGAGGAATCTCTTGGCGAAGGAGCCTCTATGGTCGCATAAACAAACCATTTTGAGGTATCAGCAACATTCATAAGTTCTATAGACACGCTCTGCTCATTGCCCGCAACGTGTTTCTGGGTAGGTAAATTTACCACCAACTTCGGCTCACCAATTGAACTAGGAACAACATAATCGTCTACAATTACATTTCGCTCATTCGAAATCCATGCGCATGTATCGCAACTTCTTACAGAGAGTTTCAACACATAGTCATCTTTAGAAAGTTTAGCATCTGCAGTATTCCATACAGCCAAATCTCGTTCAGAAACAGAAAGACTTTTGTCAAAAACAAGATAACTCAATCCATCTTCATACCACATGGAGTCTTTTTTATTTCGCCAAGATAAACGGAATTCACCTACATTATCATTTCCATTCACATCTGGATTTGGTGCAATGCCCCTAACCAAAATTCGTCCACTATGGGGTGTAGGAGTACTATCTGGTAAAGTTATTTCTGGATAGCGATTTCCGACGCCCATAAAATTCATATTCTTGCCAAAATTACCCGCATGGTCATAACAACCCAAATAGACATACCAAAAACCATGACTTGTATCAATAACAGCAGACTTGATGTCAAAAATGAAATTCACGTCCGCTTTAACCTTTGTATTCGTTTCGGCGAATGGTCCAGTCCACGGCCCTTCCGCTTTATCCGTATTCACTTTTACAAAGCAACTTAAGTCAGAACGATTTCTAGCATCATCCAGGGATTGACTCAAATAGCCTGTACCTTTCTTTAATTCAGCAACACTTCCATAAGCGACATCGCCTAATGTAACTCCACGAATTTGCGGAGCGCTACGATCTACGCGTAATTTTGAAATCAACTTTTTAGAAGAACTATTGCCGGCTTCATCGGTAACGGCCACTGTCAAGCTATAAACACCATTCCCTAATCTATTAACTTCAGGTTCTACAAATACAAAGCGTCTATTATTTTGCGTCATTGAATCATTTAACAAATAACGAATCTTTTTAACATTGCCATTGTCAATAGAATCCGCAAAAGTCAATTCCGCTACAATATTTTCAGAGGTCCTGCCAAATAAATTCTCATCTACATCAAACGAAATTCTTAGCGTATCCAAGGCGTTCAGAACATAATCCGCACCGTCATTTTGTTTTGTGAAAGCCGGAAGAGCCGCATCGTGAATGCTCAATACCGAAACAGAATCATTTAAAATCTGCGGAGCAGCGTTATCCACAAGAATTTGTTTATGTATTACAGTGCCATTAATTCCATCCACAAAAGAAGCACCCGTCAGAACCTCCCGCCAGGCGGAATCACCGGAAATTTTTGCAATAGCATTCTTCATCGCTTTGCTTGGATTCGAAAAATCATACGCCTGCACATATAAATCAGCAATGCCACTCCAAGAAACGTTCTTTCCGTTCCATCCAATTTCATAGAATCGTTCATTTACATTCTCTTTTTGCAATAGCATTATCGCATCTTTTGCATTTTTTCGCACGATAAATCCACGAATGTTACGAAGAGCGCGTTCATCAACAGAATCTTTTGCAACTACATAAGCTATGCTATTTTCCTTTTTCGAAGAAACCACATACGGAGAAAGAGTGGTATCAAATTCCAAAATAGGCTTAGAGGTATCTCCCCACACAATAGTTTGCGGCGTGTATTTCACCTCTTGGCTTCCTATGGAATTATCCGCCTTCAAAGTCTTTACGCTATACGCAAGATTCCACTTAAGCGTGTATGTACTATTTTGCAAGGGATGTTGTTTCCATATCGAGGTCAAATCCGCCCAATATCTGTAACGGTGCCCCGAACCAGGCACACGATCTACTTGGACATTAATTGTAGAATCAACAAAATCAGGACCAACGACCGTTAACCTATGTTCACGCGTATCTGCTCCATATCCCAAATCATTAGCATAAAAATCAACGGTATCCATTCTAGACACCTTTTCAAAGGATTTTGGCCACCCCTCCTCCAATAAATAATCAACTGCTTGGAAAAGGAACGTAATGCGTTGATTATTGGCGTAACCAACCTTGTTCACAACATAAATGCTAATGTTATTAGCGCCATCTTCTTGAATTGCACTAAGCAATATACTATCTTTCCCCGTAGTCTTGTCCTTATTTAAAATCTCCTTCGGGCGAAATACAAAAAAGCCACCTTTTGTTACTGGGGATTTGGACAACGTCCCTATAGGCTTCGTTTCCCATTTATTGTCGACTCCACGGTAAATATTCCACAAATTACCATCTCGTTCATAAGCAATCTGCATTCTCGCATTAAAGTCAAACTTAATCAAGCGCAATTCATCCGGCTGAAAATCGTCTACTATAAAACGATATTCCTGAATAAAATCTCTAACAATAAACCCATCTAACGCAGCATACCTTTCCGCATCCTTTATCATCACGGCATTACTATTAGTCAAAGAATTTGAGGCATCATCAACATGTGTGGAAGCATTTAGGCAGCCTTGCTAGATGATTCTCTCGATTCCGATTCCCATTCGTAGGCTATCTGTACATCTACA
>NZ_FRAX01000036.1 GCF_900142465.1 Fibrobacter sp. UWH6 | reverse complement strand
ATCCAGATGCGCAGTAAGGCAGTGGTCAGCGGCGTGCCTATCACTACTACCATCGCAGCCCTCACCTCTACCGTTGAAGGCCTCATGGACAAGTATGACTACGGCCGCTTCGAAGTCTGCTCACTGCAGGAATATCATCGTCACATAGTCAAATAACAAAAGTGGCTGAAAAGGGACGCCTGCAGGAATAGCGTGCAAAACGAGTGTCGCAGAAAAATGCTTGCATTTTTTCTATGACCGAGTGAAGCCGCTGACGCCGAAGGCGTCAATACCATAGGCATATTGTGAAGTGACACGCTAGCGTGTCATCCCTTCGACAGGCTCAGGGCAGGCTCTGAGCGAAGCGAAGAATCCAGGGCGTTGCCCTGGCGGGCCGGCCCCTTGCGCTATAAAAAGACCGAATTGGAAAAATCCAGTTCGGTCTTTTTTTCGTTCAGCCGCTTCGCGTCCGACCCCATGCGGGCTGCGGGGCCTAACGCGAAGCAGATAACACAACATTCGATTAAATAAAAAAACTTACTTAACACCAATCAATTTTTGTTGTTTTTCCACGGCATCAATAAAGTTCTTATTTCCAGTCATGTCGGCCAAACATTCCAAGTGAGCCAACCTTGTCATCTTAGGAACACTATCATAGTATGAAGGTGATTTATCTTCATTTCCGTACATGATAGCATCAATAACATCCTGATTGTCTGTAAAATCAAAGATGTTCTTGTTTCCCATATCGGAGAAATTATACGTCTTTAGTTTGCCAACTTTTCCAGCAAGCTGTTGCCTCAATCTCAATGATTCAAAGGATGTAGCAACTAATGGTGAAGTCAGCAGAGATGCACGCATTTGCTTCATTGATTCTAATCGTTGTCTTTCATAACCAATGATTTTAGCATGCTTTTCGATGGTCTCCTTAGCTTGCTGTAGATATTCCATCGCTTCCCTGCTATTATCTTCATTTTGCAGGTGATAAACAAGTCCAAATCGATGTGCTAGGAAATTACGGACTTCGACAAGTTCTTTCAATTCCGCTTCTCGTCTTTCGTAGTTTTCTTTAGTTAATTCAGGGTTGTTTTCATCTACGAAATTAATCTTAGTTTGAACTTTTACGAATTCACCATCAGTAAAATCATCTACAGGCATTCCATAATACTTATCAAGGTATTCGTGGACAACTCCACCAAGGCAATCCCTATTATCTTGCCAATGAAATTCCAAGGGTTTAGGCTGTTTCAACTCTTCTAAGGATTTGAATTCCATCTCTAAACATGCCTGTTCCACCATGTACTTCATTGTCCACTCTATGCGTTGGCATAGGTGAATTAGTGCTCCAAGTAGAATATAAATGTCTTTTGATGAAAAACTCATTTAATACTTATTAGAAGGGGTAATAAAACTCCAAAACTTGTCCGCTTCATTTTCATCTAAATAACTTGAAGACAAACCATCACATGAACCGTCAAGAAGATTAAAGAATGCCGTTTCAATGATAGCATTCCCCTCAACAATACCATTGTATTGTAAAGTATTCGCTAAAAAATGTTCATTTGGAACAAATTTCATCTTTCGGCAGGGAAATGTATTCGTGGGACGATTTGAATATACGTATGCAACCATATTTCGATTATATGGAATTGCCAAAGATTTTGCGGTTCTTTGATACACCATTACACGCATAAATGATTTTATGTTGCAAATTTCATCAAGGATTTCATTTCCTTCTCTTTCGGTAGAAAAATTGAAAAAAATATGTCGCTGGTCAATGGTTGGTTTGGGGTCATATCCCAGCCCTTTTAATTTTCCAATATCGACACTTCCACGAATATAAACTGTAGTTTCGTATTTCATTTTCAATTCTCAATTCGTCCTACTACAGACTCTTTTTTATTTGAATCTTCTTCTCGCTTCTTTATAATTGATTCTACTTTGTCTAATTCTGTGGCACAGTTGTCTCCACGGTCATCATACAAGGAACACCACTCATTAACTGATTCGTGACCAGCCATGGCAACATTCCAACGGTCTAACGCAATCTCGCAAGAATCTGATAGTGCGGTCTCTATTTCACATTCCGGGCAATACATCTTAAACCTCAATACACCATTCATGTAAGAGCGTATTTGAGGAACAGAACCACAACCACATTTTAGTACGGGTTCTTTTGGTTCAAATTGCTTAATATGTTCATTGCCAGCCATATCACTTCTTACCTGCATCATACTCTGCCTTACCCTCAGCTGCCATCGAAGAAATAAAAGATTCTCCAATGGCATTGTAAGGCATTTTCACAAGATTGCTTACCAATTCTTTATCTTCGTCTTCAAAGGTAATCAGACCAAAATACTTCTCAAAGAATTGACGTAATTTGGCGATGACATCTGCTTTCTTTTCGGAACGGTTGCCACCGCCAAATCTGGACATTTTAGGCATGATATTGGCGATATCTGTACCGGATTCATCCAGTTCGCCATCTCTGAAAGAATTGATGATGAATTCCCTAGTCTCTTCTTCCTTCAGGTTTTCATCAGAAATGATTTGAACAAGGTCATTTTCCTGTTGTTCCTTGACAAACTCCTTCCAATCCTTGTCAACATCGGTATCGACATTAACCTTCTTCACAAAGGCTTCAATCAGTTCACGTTTGCTGCGGAGTTCAACACTAGCATTCAGGGCTTTGGTGATTTGAGCCTTGATCTTCTTATCCTTGCAGTTACTGTCATGATATTGGGCGACTAAGGCCAAGATGTAATCAATATTGATATCGACTTGCTTGATCAATTCCAATTCAAACTCAATGTCATCCCTGATGGATTCCTTCGAGCCATTCTGCTGATGCGCATACTTATCATGCAAATCTACATAGATAGACTGATAATCCTGCAGGTCTCTTTCTGAAATATCCAGATCATTGAATTGATCAAAAGAAGAAAGAATATTTCTTAAGCGAAGGACTGCTCCGAACAAACGGATAAATTCCTTTTCAGCCTTTTCGCCTAAAATTTCTTGACCAAGCGGATACATGGTCTTCAATTCATCAAGCAGCTGCTTATAACCAGGCTGTTTCTTGCCCTTGTCATCCTTGTAACCATTGTAATATTCGCTAAAGGTTTTTAGGATAACGATTCCACCGGCATCCTTGTCGCCAAACAAAGCAATCGCATCATCCGTTTCTTTTTGCAAGGAACGGAAGCAGACTATGTTACCAAATGTCTTGACAGAATTAAGAATACGGTTTGTTCGAGAATAAGCCTGCAACAGCCCATGTTGTTTAAGGTTTTTATCCACCCATAAAGTATTCAGCGTAGTGGCATCAAAACCCGTCAGGAACATATTGACAACTATCAGAAGGTCAATTTCCCTTTTTTTCATCCTTTGGGAAATGTCCTTGTAGTAATTCAAGAACTTGTCACCAGACGTATCAAAGTTGGTAGAGAAAGTCTTGTTATAGTCCTTAATGGCAGAATCAAGAAAGTCTCTATCAGATTTACTCATTGCCCCAGTTTCAAATTCTTCTTCCGTCAGAATTCCACCCACATCTTCTTCGTTGGGCGCATAACTGAATACTGTGGCAATTTTTAAAGGCGAATACTTTGCCTTAATTTGCTTCTTGAATTCCTCATAGTATTTCTTGGCCATGGGGATAGAAGCGGTTGCAAAGATGGAATTAAATCCACAAAGTCTCTGGTCCTTGACCTGATAGAACGTATTACGCTTTGTTTTTTGATCAAAATGTTCAAGAACATAGGAAACAATCTCGGCAATCCTCTTCGGATCGCACATAGCTTCTTCTGTATCAATAGCAGAGACTTTCTTATCAACCAGGTTCTTTTTTACTTGAACGGTATTAACGTAATCTATGCGGAAAGGCAGTACATTACCATCGTTAATTGCATTCACAATGGTGTAATGATGCAGCTTATCACCAAAGGCCTGTTCTGTAGTCTTCAGCAGCGGATTCTTGCTGCTGCCAGCATTCTGAGGGAATATAGGAGTCCCTGTGAAGCCGAACAGATGATAATTCTTGAAGGTCTTGGTAATCTTTTGATGCAGTTCACCAAAGTGGCTTCGATGACATTCATCGAAAACAAATACAATATGCTTCTTGTAGATATCGTGAGTCTTGTTTTTGGTAATGAAACAACCCAGCTTTTGGATTGTGGTCACGATAATTTTGTATTCGTGATGACCGCCCTTCTGATTACGGTCTTCCAGCTGGTCCTGGAGAATCTTTGTGGACTTATTGCCATTTGCCGCTCCCTTCTGGAAACGGTCATATTCCTTCATGGTCTGATAATCCAAATCCTGACGGTCAACTACAAAAAGAACCTTATCCACATAATCCAGGCCACTGGCTAGAACAGCGGTCTTGAAGCTGGTCAAGGTTTTGCCGGAACCAGTCGTGTGCCAGATGTATCCACCAGCATCCAACTTGCCCATTGTCTTGTAATTGTTGGCAATGGTAATACGGTTTAAAATGCGTTCTGTGGCAGTAATCTGGTACGGACGCATTACCAAGAGCAATTCTTCTGAAGTGAATACGCAATACTTGGTAAGAACATTAAGGATAGTGTGCTTGGCAAGGAACGTCTTTGTGAAGTCCACCAAGTCCGGGATATTCTTGTTATTGCCATCAGCCCAGAAACTGGTAAATTCAAAACTATTACTGGTCTTGATATTCTTTTTGGAACCACCTACAGCCAATTCCTTAATATGGGCGTTACGGGTGGTATTGGAATAATACTTGGTGTGAGTTCCGTTGCTGATTACGAAAATTTGCACATACTCATAGAGGCCGGAACCTGCCCAGAAAGAATCTCTCTGATAACGATCAATCTGATTAAAAGCCTCACGAATAGCCACTCCCCTGCGCTTCAGTTCCACATGGACTAAAGGAAGACCGTTAACTAGGATAGAAACATCATATCGGGTGTTGTGAGTTCCTTGTTCTTCTTCATACTGGTTAATGACCTGAAGAGTATTGTTGTGGATGTTCGCCTTGTCTATCAACTTGATATTCTTGGATGCACCCTTGTCGGTCTTTAAAGTCTTGACATAATCCTCTTGGATTGTCCGGGTCTTTTCAACAATTCCTTCATTCCTGTTGGCGATGAATTCCGTAAAGAAACGATCCCATTCCCCATCGGTAAACTTGAAATTATTCAAATTCTCGATCTGGGTCCTGAGGTTTTGTACCAAATCATCTTCGGTATGGATTTGCAGATAACCATAGCCTTGATTTTGAAGCATCTTTATGAATTCTCGTTCCAGGTCAGCTTCACTCTGGTAGGCATCGGAACGGGAACGGGCCGGGGTGTATTCTGCAACCACAGTTGCTTCAGATGTTTCTGCTACGGTTTTGTACTGCATCAATTCTACCTAACAAAACCTCTCAGATACCAAACAAGAATACCCACAAAGGGAGTCTTCTCTTCGGTTTCTTCAAGAAAAACTTTGAGATGAGATTCAGCATATTCCTTTAGTAAAGCCTCATCAAAAAGCAACATTTCCATTTCGTCAATCACAGCTTGTAATGCAGACTTTCGTTCTCGGATTAAAGAGCTGTAGTTTAAATTTAATGTGGCTTCTAAGTCAAAAAGAACATCTGAATCGGAAGATTGTATGGAACCATCGGCCTTATATTCAATCGTTGACAAGGTGGATTCTACACAAGGATTCACCTTTCTTAATTCGGTGTTGCCGCGTCTGGCATCACATGTCAGATCATTAATTGTACGAGTTCCACGAGGACCGCGATTTCCATGGCAAACTGCAACAAGGTTGTTGTAATCAAGTCCCTGTCCCACATCCCTACCATCAACAGGATTTCTAGGTACAATATGTTCTAAAACAATCGGTGAAATGTGAGCTGAAGTGTCAACATCAGCCCTGGGTATTCGACACATGCAATATGCGCATAACCGTCCCTGTTCAGAAACCAAGGCATTCCTTACGGAGTCCTTTAACACAGGATCTTTTCCTAAAGTATCATAAGCTTCTTTAGGATTAAGACCTCGTTCCATGGCTCGCAGTCGCAGCATTCGCAAGCCATCCGGTTCCGGATTCTTTTTAATAAAAATCAAAACTACTTTTCCCTGCGCAATTTTGCCAATTTCAATTTGACCTGACATCCAGCCAATTCAGGGTCATGTCCACCTCTCAACTCTCCAATTTCACCCAATACACGGTCGGCCTGTTCAAATTCCAAAGAGTCAAGATATTTATAAAATTGTTTGAACAAATCTTCGACATCATCCGGACGATCTGCGACTCCCATGATTTCATCCATTACAGACTCAACATCCTTTCCATAAACCTCGGAATTAACGCCCAGAGCCAAATCATTTTTAAGAATAACCAAGTTTTCTTTTTTTACAGAATTTATCACAGACGCAGCATGCGTTGTAACAATAAACTGAACTTTAGGGAAAATAAAGGTTAAATCTTTTAGGATTCGTTTTTGCCATGCCGGGTGCAAATGAAGATCAACTTCATCAACCAAAACTAAACCCGGAGTTTTTCGCAAAACATCTTGTTTTAATTGAGGATTCAAAGTTGCCATTCTATATGCAATGTCAGCAATTAAGCTGATGGTTCCCTTGTAACCATCACTAAGCTGGTCGAATGGCAATCGCATTCTCCTTCCATCACTATCAGTGTACAACACCTCAAGAGATTTTGTATCAAAATTGAATCGAACCTTCACCTGCTTGTGACCTGAAACATTTTCAAAGCACAAACCAATTGCCGAAAGTACGGCATCTAAAGCGAAATCCGTTTCCTGTTCATCTTTTTTTTGGAAGCTCTGAATTGTCTTACGTTCAAACCAATGCATCATCAGCTTGATGTTCGCCGTGCCATCCAAACAATCCTTATAGCCATTAGTTCTAGTTGAAACAGACTTACCACTCTGGCTACTTTTCTTATCTCTGTGATAGTCCCAAAGCCTTCCTGTTCCATAATAAGCAACAACGGGAATTACCAAGGTAGGATCCCCATCACGCAAAGCCTGTTGGACATAATTTCCATAATCAACAAGTTTCTTGGCTTCGTTGATGGTCGTTTTCCCCTTAGAATTGGTCAACGAACGCGTTACCAAGGAATACTCAGAATCATATTTCGTCTGGACTTGTGCAGAAACTATTACTGGATACTGAACTTCAACATCGTCAGAATCGCCCATTTCATACGCCTTAATACGAGCATCTTCTTTCGAAATACAAGGAGCAGAAATGCCATCAATCTTTGTAAAAAAAGTGCCTATAGCAATTTTGGCTGCTTCCAGTATCGTAGTTTTGCCAGCACCATTAGAACCAACAATCACAGTCAAACGTTTGTCAAATTGCACTGACAAATGTTCATAGCATTTAAAATTTTGGAGTCTGAGCTCGGCAAGAGTCAGAGGACATTCGCCCATATCAAATCGAAATAAAGGAGTCATGAGAAGCCTCTCTGCAAATATACATAAATTCAAGGCATCCTTATTTGGCGATTATCAAACAGCCTTAAAAGTCAGCAATTTATCACGGTAATACTCGTATTGTTTCTTACGGGCCTCAATTTCGGCAGGTATGCCAGTGGAAATATCATTGACAAGGGCATCAAAACGGTCTAGGATCGCTACGATACGTTCCTGTTCAGCAAGGGATGGAAGAGGAATTGTAATTGCAGCCAAAGAAGGAACACTGGAGTGAACAACTTTACTCTTGACTTTGCCTTTTCCTTTTTGCTTAACGGCATCTGTGGTGGATAGGGCATAAGACAAATACTTTGCATTTTGCTCATGCTTCATCACAACCGTATCACCTCCGGCAAGGCATTTTTCCTTTCCCACATAGGCAGTACACTTTGCGATATCTTCAATGCTTTCTCCAGTAATTGCAAAGATGATATCCCCATTTTCAAAATATTTTGGATTTTGAATATTGTCCAGATTTGTATGAGAAACGCACTTGTCAAAATGGATTCCATAGGTGGTATAAATCTCACCGTAACGAACACAAGGAATACCTTCGTTCGTTACCTGGTCTCTCGTTATGCCACTGCCACGGTACATATCTAAAGCAATATCTCCAAGAGTTATTTCTGCATACCCATAAACATACTGATAGAGACTAATTATTGCTTGCTTGCTTGCTTGCTTGCTTGCTTGCTTGCTTGCTTAGCAAGAACTGTGCCAATCGGTTCGAAACTTAGCAACATATCTCGGTAATATTCATACTGTTTTTTACGCAGTTCAATCTCAGCAGGCAAACCAATTTTTAGGTCAGAACAGATTGCATCAAAATTATCCAGAACCTTGACAATTTTCTTTTGCACATCAATCGAAGGAACCGGTATTTTCAAAGACTTTATGCGAGAAGAATTCAAATCACCTCTCGCACCTTCTTTTTTATCAATCAGTTCTTTATACTGATTTTGAACACAGTAAAAGACATACTTGTAATCAGCAAGTTTGCCATTGATTTCCATATTAAGGCAATGCTGGTTTGTCGTCAATGGAATTTTATTAATAGCACATCGACCAGCAGACGCACCAGAAATAGCAATAATAACGCAATTGGCAGGAATCCATTTTGCAGATGTTTTCTTTACTGCTGCTTCAGTAATAAAACATTCCGTCTCTGTAATCTCATTAAACACGACTTCCTGTGTTCGAAGCCACGGAATAGTTCCATTCTCATAAAATTCAGGATTACCCTTTAAAGGAGTTCCGCCAGAACAAATATTTACGCAAATTTCGCCCAATGTTTTCCACTCCAAAGTTAGGGGGGGCTAACTTTTTTGAACGACAGCAACTGGTCACGATAAAATTCGTATTGCTTTTTGCGAGCTGAAAGCTCCGCTGAAAGCTCCGCTGTGAGCATCGTGAAACTGTCCAGTACCTGGACTATTTCACGCTGCACCTCCAAAGGAGGTACAGGGATGACCACCTTCTTCATTTTTTCTTTTGAAACATTAAATCTTGTTACACCACTTGCCGTTTTAATGATTTGCTGTCTAACATCATGTGAACGGAAAACATACTTTGAGAATCCAGGAAGCAGTATGCCATTGTCATAAAGGTGTAAACCGAAAGAAAAACTATTTAGGTACAAGGGTTCATCCGTCATCTTTGTCAATACAGAAGAAAAGCCACATTCGCTTGGCGTTTCAGATGAACCCGTAAATAAAATATCTCCATAACCAATGGTATGCTGTTTTTCTCCCTTTTCAACACGAACTCTATCTGGAGTATCAATATCCAATTCTAGGTGAGAATAAACGTTCATGTAAGAAATGAACTTTGCATTACCATCAACAAAATCATCCTTTGATTTTCCAGTCAAGCCCCCATAAAACTCACCTATTTCACCAAGAGACTTATACTCAACCCCATTGGGGCAATACTTCTTTATTAAGTCATCAATCTTGCTCATTGGCTATTTCTCCAAGTCTGCAATAATCTTATCGATGGACTTGCGAAGTTCATCTTCGTGCTTTACGATATCGGCAATCTGCTTATTCAAGACCTTGATATCAACATGCTCACGGGTATCCTTCTGTTCCACATAAGTAGAAACAGACAGGTTGTAGTCCTGTTCTGCGACATCATCAATGGCAACCAGTTTGGTTTCATATTTCTTGTTCTTACGGTCATTTAAGCAAGCAACAATATTCTGGATATTGTCATCAGTCAGCTTGTTGGAATTCGTAACCTTCACGCATTCCTTGCTTGCATCCACAAACAGAACCTTATTATCCTTCTTGGACTTCCTCAGAACTAGAATGCAAGTGGCTATCGTTGTTCCGTAGAACAGGTTGTCCGGCAGCTGAATTACAGCATCCACATAGTTGTTATCAACCAGATACTGACGAATCTTCTGTTCGGCACCGCCACGGTACATAATGCCGGGGAAACAAACAATGGCTGCAGTTCCTGCGGTATCAAGCCACGAAAGAATGTGCATCACAAAGGCCAAGTCAGCCTTGCTCTTTGGAGCCAATACACCAGCAGGAGCAAAACGAGGGTCGTTAATCAGCAGGGCGTTATCATTCCCTTCCCACTTGATGGAATAAGGAGGATTCGAAACGATTGCATCAAATGGTTCATCATCCCAGTGCTTCGGGTCAATCAGGGTGTCTCCATGGGCAATATCAAACTTATTGTAGTTGATGTCATGGAGGAACATATTGATTCGGGCTAGGTTATAGGTTGTCAGATTCTTTTCCTGGCCAAAGTAACCCTTGCGAACCCCATCCTTACCCAGAATCTTACGAGCCTTCAAAAGTAAGGATGCTGAACCTACAGCCGGGTCATAAATCTTGTTGATTGTCTTCTTGCCGTTGACCGCAATTCGAACCAACAATTCGGACACTTCCTGAGGGGTGTAGTATTCACCACCACTTTTTCCAGCATTACTTGCATACAGGCCCATCAGATACTCATAGGCATCGCCAAAGGCATCAATGGTGTTATCCTGATAATCGCCCAACTTCATGTCGGCAATACCATGCATCAGCTTGCGGAGGGTTGCACACTTGTCGGCAACACTCTTGCCCAACTTGTTGGAATTCACGTCAAAGTCATCAAACAAGCCTTCAATATCACTTTCAGAGGCCGTTCCTTTAGCCGATGCTTCAATGGCGTTAAAAACAGATTCCAAAGTCTCGTTCAAGTTCTCGTTCTTATCGGCCTTTTCCAGAACATTACAGAACAGCTGGCTCGGCAGTATGAAGAAACCCTTTTCCTTTACAAGGTCATCCTTAGCCTGTTTTGCCTCTTTATCAGAAAGTTTGGAGTAATCAAAGCCTTTTTCTTCGCCCTTGTTGATGTAGGAAGCCAAGTTTTCAGAGATGTAGCGGTAGAATAGCATACCGAGAACGTACTGCTTAAAGTCCCAACCATCAATAGACCCACGAAGGTCATCAGCAATAGCCCAAATCGCACGGTGCAACTCTGCCCGTTCCAGTTCTTTCTTGTTATCTGCCATATAATTTGGATCCTTAGATTTTACCGATGAAAATATAACCTTTATCTGTCGGTTAAAGTCAGCCTCATTCCATTTTTGGTGCAAACCAGCCCATTCTCTCCAAAACAAAATTAACCAGAATTTCTTTTGAATCTATTCCGTGATCGATTTGATAACCATGACACAAATCAAGAACGATCGACAACTGTTTTTCATCCCAGTTCATTGAAGAAAAATCTTTTCTGCTTACAACAGGAGCAGGGATGTCTGAATTCAAGCATTTTTTCACCCTTGCATCACACAGGATTTCATTAAAATCCATCCATGGTATTCCATCATCTTTTAGAGTACATAAACATTCCGCTTCTGCAATAAGAGTCAAACGAGAAAACATGGGACTTTTAACAAAGGTCCATACATAATAAATAGATTGCTTCTTCTTCAACTCAAAGAATTCAAAATATCCTTCTAAAATTCTTAAAATAGAGAGGCGCTCTTCTTTGGAAAAATCAAATTTTAAAAGCCACGCGTTGGCAATTTTAACGCTATTTTCAATAAAGCCAAACAATTTCTGCTTACCTTCTGCTCTAGCATTTTTCATACCAACTTCAAGCAACAACGCAACCAATACATCTTGCCAGTCATGATCTTTTTTCATAACATACAAAATAACTTGCCTAGCGTGTTCCCAAACAGAGCCATGAAAACGATTCCCATAAAAACAATTCGTCATATACAAATCAACAAAATCAAACAAAGTATTTTTCGTTTGCTCTATTCTTTCAATTGGATTTTTTGAGTCCAGCAATTCAATGATTTTTCGTTTATCGTTACAACCCGTACTGGTCGATCTAAAAAGAAATCCTACATGTTCAATTTCCTTAATTTCTCTGAACAAACAATTCGAGAAGACACCTTTTGATTTTATATGATAAAACGGAGGAACATCCACATTCCGAAAGTCGCAGCAATCAAAATCGACATTGCTTTCAATTATTTTTATCACATTTTCATATTCATCTACAGCCGATCCCGTAAAAGTACAATTATCAAATAAAATTTGCTGACAATTTAAAACAGACAATGCTTGTGGAAATCCCATAATTTGACATCCCTTAAACATTATACGAAAGTCAGAATTCTCTACGCAAATGGTCGACGAGTACATTTCACACGAAAAATCTGATTCAAAAAAAGAAGCAGCCCCCTTATCATAAATAAAAAGAGCGGAGCCTTCTAAGGAACAAAAAGAACATCCGACAAAAACCGGATTAGTTCCTTCGCCACGGATACAAACTCCATTAGTTACTTCAAAAACACAATTTTCAAAACGAGGTTTCTGACCATCCCTAATAACAAGTTCTTCCAACGAAAACTTTTGATTACAAAACAAAAGGGCATCTTCAGAAGAAGATTTATCTAAAATTTTTTGGAGATTATCCATAACAAATTCCTTTTATTAAGAGTTTTCCAAAAATATGTTTTCACCTAGGGAAATCTGGCAAACATCGGCTTTCATGAATATACTTTTTTCTAGTGTCATTTTCCGTCAATAACACATTTTCGGCTTTTGGGGAAAATTCTAATAAATGGGAACATGCTTCGCTGCAAAATATTGCCCAATAAACAAAAACCCAATGAAAACAGAAATATCCATTGAAAAAAAGCCTCATTAACACTCCTATACTATGGATATAGGACAATACCATGATTTTTTTTATTTGAACCTGCAAAGTGGTCCTTTGTAATCATCCGCAAGTCTTATACAAACGCAGACTCCATAATCGAGGCTTTCGATAACTTTATCAGGCTGGACAATGAGGCTGAAGACTAGCGTTTCGCGTTAGGGATAGTTACCCGTATGGGCCGAGACTTTAGGCTCGGTGAGCGAAGCGAGTATAGCCCGACCTTGCCGTAGGCAAGGGAACGCCCAAAAGTCGAGAGCAACCCGGATAGCCACGCAGCGAGCCAAGCGAACATAAACTTGTTTATTTTCATTTGGCGAGCCAGGGGATAGAGGCGCAGCCTCCAACCGTTTCTACAGACTACGATACTTCTGACAAGCTGTACTTTGAACCGCTGACTCTCGAAGATGTCATGGGCATCTACGAACGCGAAAACTGCTACGGCGTTATCGTTCAGTTCGGTGGTCAGACTCCGCTTAACTTGGCAATGCGCCT
>NZ_FRAX01000035.1 GCF_900142465.1 Fibrobacter sp. UWH6 | reverse complement strand
GTTCTCGACTCCAAGGCCCCGACTATCCCGGTTGCAGAATACATCTACACCGAAAACCGCTACAAGCAGCTCACCCGTAACAACCCGGAAGTTGCCAAGAAGCTGGCCGACGACCTCCAGAAGGAAGTGGATGCACGCTTTGCATTCTACACCGCAATGTCTAAGGATACGGAAGGGTTGATCAGCCTGTAAAGAGGTATGAGGTCGGCACTCCGTGCCTTTGAGGTATGGGCTCGCTCGCGATGCTCGCTCTGAGGCATGAGTGAGGCCTTACGGCCTTTGAGGTTATTAGTAAGACGAGAGTCGAGAGAAATCTTGGCTCTCGTCTTTTTTATATATAAAGAAAGGGGGAAGCCTCCCCCTCGGCGACACTGTGTTGCCGCCTACCCTCTCGCCTAGGTGTCTCCGCCCCCTAAGACCCCCGCATTCTGCATAAACCGTTCAAACATTTGTAGGAGCGCTTTTGCATTTATACAAATGGCTGTCATAATTCCGCCCCAAAAAGAACTTTTCTATATTAGTGCCGCCAAAAACAACTTTACACATTTGAAATAAAAAATGAATAACCATAAATTATTTTTTATTCTAATTTCGATATTGTCATCTTTTGCAATAGGTTCGATTGTTGAGCCAAATCCATCAAAAATTTTTATCATGATGGATGCCTCTGACTTATGCTCATCAACATCAGATGTTACTTGGGATAATCTAGGCATTAAGAAAAATCTTTCCACTGGCGATGATTCCTATGTTTATTGTCACTCATATAGTATGACAAAAACACCTTCTGAAGCAGCGAATGAGCTTTTTGTCGGAGACAATTCCGTATTTAATAAAGCAACAACCAATTGGTTTGCAAATACAAAAAATGCGAAGATCGTTTCATTGAAAAAAAATGGCAAAAAGCTTGCCGACATAAAAAAAACAAATCCTGACCTAATCCCCTTTAAATTTGTTATTATTTCGGAAGGTGTTGCAGGTCTTGCAGTTCGTGAATATATTCAAAGCAGCAAATATAAAGGCGAAATTGAAAATGTAATATTTTTCAATACGCCTCATGAAGGTTCGGGTTTTGCCGATCAAGTCCTCTTGAATGGTTCTAGAGAGCTTGATAAAACAAAGTCTATTTCGGATTATACAAAACTAATCCCAATTATTTTGACCGCTTACTTAGTTGGCGGTGTTGGTCAATTGCAAGAAATATTAATTTCTTTAGTCAAGGAAGCCGTTATTGGGATTGCTCAAGATCCTGGTAGTGCGTCAGAAGCGGTAAGTCCAGCACTTGATAATTTTAAGAAATATAAAGCATCTATGCTATATCTCGCACAAGATGCAGATCTCAATGACAATGTATATAAAAAAGTTTTAGAAAAGGACAAATTGATTGAAGCTGCTGAAGAGAATATTGGAAGTCTACAGCTTCTGAACATAATGCCTCAAATGAATGGGTTCGCCCATCCTGACTACAACATAGTATTCTCTTATGGGTTGCCAACTCTTGGAAATGGTCGAAGGACTTTGTCTGATTTTGCAAATCAGCCCAAAAATCATGTCAATAAGCAAAAAATAGAATCCGCATTCAAGACTGCAATAGCAAATGCAGCAAATGAATACGGAATTCCTGCAAATGAAGATGATTTGAAAAAAATTGCAGAAGATGCGGCCAATGGAATAGCATCAACCGAACTTAAAGATTTTGCTAATAAACTATCATCTGCGTACGGAGAATATGGTGGCGACATTGTAGGATATGCAAGAGATATATCCACGCTTTCAAAATTAAAATACAATAAAGAAAATATTGCCAGTTCTATTTGGACTATAGTATCAACTCTTAGCAAATACTTGCCTGATGAATATAAGAATGAGCTGTTCTCGACATTCATCGAAGAGTATTCTACAGATATTTCCAAATTAGTTTCAGATGTCAATGAAATATCCGAAAAATTAAGGACCGGCAGAAATATGCTAGCGGGGAGTCTCTCTAATTACTCCTTGAACTTTTTTGATGACGGAACATTTGAGGTGCCATCATATAGCGCTTTGGGAAAAAATGTCCTAGCCTTTAAGGAAGCAAATGTTGCTCGTATCGGCTATTCTTTAAACGACTATGTAAAAAAGAACAGCGGAAATTACGAAAGTATTAAGGAGTATTTGGAACTTGTTGAAGACATCGGGGAACTGGAAAATCTTCGTAAGGATATAGATGTCGGCTTAACCGCGGGATGTCTTATAGCAAATGCACTCACTCCTGCGGCAGAAAAAGCTTGTAAAGCGGCCCAATTTGCCACAAATGTCGCTTTGATTACAGATATGAATTTAAAAATGAAAGACGCTATAGCCAAGACGAATCAGCTAGAAATAGCAAAATACATTGCTTTGAAAAAGGCTATCGATAAAAAAGAAAATACTGCAAAATTCAACGATTACCGTAATAAAGAACATTCTGTACCATACAATGATATGGAAAAGATGCTTTTTGGTACACCCCATGTTTCAATAGCTACGGTGATGAATGACAAGAAAATCATACCACTTGTTTTTAGTAGAACAACAGATAACAACGACATATATTCATACGCAGACTTAGAGAAACGGTTAAGTCCGAACGAGAAACCCTTAGCAACATATAATTTGAATAATCTTAATCAAATTAGTTTCAATTCAGAATCAACATCGCAAGCGTTTACTTTTAAAAATGTTGATTATACAAACGGCTATCGAAAAGTTCATTATTATAATTACAAGCCAATATATACAACCGGAGCTATAGAAGAAATTCGGTTTCAGATCGATGACTATCAACCAGACCAGTTCAATTCTATTAAAATTGATTTTAACACGAAGGTCCAATTTATTTTTGAACATTCAAATGAAAATGAATGGGCCGTTTACGTTGGCACAAATGAACAATATTCATACAATGAAAAACTTTCTGGAAATCCCGTACAAAAAGACGGCCTGTTTACCTTTAGACCGAGAACTTATGCTGAAAAAGCGGGAATTGGTTTAGAAGGTGGCGTAGAGGAGGATGGACCAAACATTGTCAATATTTTCATAACAAATAAAATTGGCAGGAAAAGCCATCATAAATTTGCGTTTTTCTGGCAAGCTACAGACCCTTTGATTGAAGAAAATTGGCCTAAGTCCTATGCTACAATTTCAAAACTTGATACTGTTCGAGCATATGTAAATAATCTGGGATATCCTTTTGTAGTTACCAAGGCAGAATTGTCCTTGGAAGGCTTGGATGGAAAAATCAAGGTGGAAAACATCCCGGTTGTGGTTTCTCCAAAGGACAATGAGTCTTTCCACCTCACTTCGGTTTTACGAGACGCTTTAATAAACAAGTCAATAGTCGATGGTGAATATTTAATAAAATGGAACATTGAAATTCAGCCAGAAGGATCTGATCCTCAAATACAATATCTGACAACCATTGTATATTTAGATACAACATCGCCAAATTTCATTCTGCATACATCCGATAAGGCTGTATCGCTTAATAAAAGTAACGATGTTGTTGGCGTTGTTGACTCCTTAGATGATAAATATCTTCGTGGAATTCGTAGTTTTATCGTTCGAAGAGGGACAAAAGATGTTGTCGAATTACTTCATAAAAGTCATTCCGCAGAAAATTCTTATTTAATTCGATGGAATGGCAGCGATGTCAGTTGGAATGGTTGGGCTGATTTATATGTCCAAGCTTACGATTTTGCGAACCCAAATAGCAATATTACAAAACTACTGTCAGATGTATCTCAGGATTCCGCAAAATCCTCATGGAATACGGTGCTCGACGCCAATGGTGAGTTTATTGAAGGCATAAACGGCAAAACCATGCATAAAGCAATATTGGTTGATAATATAGCACCGCATATACAGAATGAAGTTGTTTCGTACAAGAGTGAGCAAGCGGAAATTTCATCATTTAGTAAAAAATCAACGGACGCAAAAATAACATTAAATTCTAGGGACACCCTATTGATATCTTTTGACATTATCGAGAATTTACAGGAAAGAAAAACAACAGATATTTTAGTAGACATTGTTTTGGAAGATGAAACGAATAAATACAAGAAAACCTATACTTCTAGTTTTTCTGTAACAGATTCAAAAAAACGTTTTGAATTTATAGAACCAGATGCAAATAGAATTAAAGATGGAGTTTATTCTCTTTCAATTATATTGACCGACGAAGCAGGAAATATTTCAACAAAAAACTTTGATGACAAAATAAAAGTGGATAGAACGGCTCCAATTATCTCGACAATTGCATTGGGAGGTGTAGCCTTTAACAGCCTACAAGATCTCAAGCCTGCAAATACTTTTGTTAATCAAATTGATGACGACATCCGCAATCGTTCGGATTTGACATGTTATACAAAAGTTGTTATTAATGATGGATTCGCCAACTGGAATGAAATAAAAACTTTAGAGACAAATAGCAAAAACGGCAAAGAAAGTTCATATACATTTGATTACAAGCAATTTGTCAACAACGCAAAGGATGGATTTTGGTATATCTACCTAGGCTGCTTTGATGACGCCGGTAACTTTACCCAAAAAGTTAATTTCTTAGGAATGGGCAAACGCTACCCGCAAATCACTTTTCCAAATGATAATCTAAACGAAATCATATATGGTCAAGTTCTAATCAAAGGTATTGCTCCGAATCCAATTATTGATGGAAATGACAATTTAGGCGAAATCAAGATTTTGTGGAAAAAATTGGGGAATGACGATTCAAAATGGATGGAAGAAAGAATAACAAATCTTGTTTCGGATTTGAAGACTTCAACATCCGATAGGGATTTGGCCATTTGGAATGTTGATGGTCTTGAAGCAGGAGATTATGTCATCAAGCTTTCTGTAAGAGGCTGTAAAGAAGAAAATTGCGAATGGGTATCCACGGAAAGAATCGTATATGTAGATGATTCCGAAGAATCCCCTGATAGCAAGCCAGAAATAAAGGTTACCTTGCCCACGCATCATGTTGCTGGGGATAATCAATCAGCCTTCATCGAACTGTCTAATATCCCCGATTCATCGAATTGGTATGTCAAGGCTATTATAGAAGCTCCTTCTGGTTCAAATCCAAATGTCTATGCGAGAGCCTTGGAAACAACATTTGATCCCATGAGCATCTGCCCCTATACAACGGTCGCTGAAGCAGGCAAAAAAGGGTTGTCAGTATGGAAAGAAAAGGACTCCAATAATGAAGAATTTTGGAATATTCAATGGATTGGTTCGGCCGAAGGAGTTGTCGTTGATAGCGAAACAACAAAACGTTTACCCCCTCAATTAAAGTTAAACTATACAATTTCTAATGTAAGTTTTGACACAGAGAAAACAACACCTTCTACTTCCGACAATCCTCTTTCATATACAGTTGAATCTATTAAAATCGGGAACATTGAAACACCTGCTTATAACGCTGTTAAAACATGGGACCTCAACGGAAATAATGTAAAAATTCGCTTTAAAGCAGAAACAGGATTTATAGTTGACGCTTCATCTGTGGAAGGAAAATTTGAAAAAATATATAACATAAATCTTGACAAATATAAGGGTGAAATCGTTTGGAACGGTTTGATAAATAAGGTATATCCTAGTGGAGATCTCGCCAGAATCAGCGTTATTGCTTATGACAAGAATAATCCAAGTAATGTAATAAGTAAGAGTGAGCCTTGGTATTTGTCTTTTGACGACACAAAAATTGAAATTTCAGAAAACAGTCTCGAAAACTATTATATTGACTTTTTAGATCAATCGGATGTAACGACTCCTTTTGCCACAGCAAAATATGGTTTTCAGTTTGGACTCAGCGGACGGTCTGCTTATGTGACCATTGAAATACAGGATGAGAAAGGAAGCCATATAAAAACTTTAATGGATAATTCGTTTGTCCTTGCGGGGGCCTCCAACAAGGCAAATTCTGTTAGTTGGGACGGGTCAACAGAAAACGGATTTGTTGCGACGAAAAGCGGCAACTATAAAGTATATGTGGTAGCGAAGGATGAAAATGGCAAGATTTTTGACGAGAAATATCATTCATTTAACTTGGAAATTGCCGGCAATGTCTTTGATGCTTCAAAAGACGACTCAAAAAATGGAAGCCCTGCGGTTTTACGTATGGACGAAGCTATTGAAGGTCCTACGAATGTATGGCGTTATACAGGAAGACCCGATTACTTATTGAAAGCGAATGTAAGTGCACAGGTGCTTGAAGAAGGAGATCGTTCATTCACTTATCAATGGAACATTGCCAATGGAACACAGTATCCTTATGTCTATAAGAAAAATAGACCTAGTCTTGGCATTCATCGTAAAAGAAATGAATTTGAAGTCGCCATTGTTACATTGTTGGCAACCAAGGGACATGGTTTTGATGGTTGGTGCGACGAAAATAATAAGGCTTATGTATATACGGCTACATTAAGTAAGGAAAAATTTTCCAATAAAGATGGTGTTTCTGAAGCCGTTACAAAAGCCCTTAAAATGGGTAATAGTCAAACGGTTATTGGTTATGATGCTGGTGGAAAAGGACATGAATATGACATATATCTTAAAGTATTTGTCTTTCCCATAAGTGCTTATAAAGGTCTGTCCGGTTGGTTTTCAGATGGCCAAAAAATTGGGGAAATTAGTAATAACTTAGATTGGGGTAAAATATGGAATAAAACTTATAACGCTTCTCAAGTTGATAACTTCATTTATAATTCGTACACTTATTGGGGTAAAGTTCCTTTATGGGAACATGAAATAAAAAATTTCAAAAAATCATCTGATGATTTTGTTTTCTCCAACAAAGAATTACCAAACACCTGTGTACCTAAAAATTCAAAAAGTTTTGTTTGTGGATCAGTTGGCGACAAGAAAGAGGAAGACTATGATGTTCACAAAAACATGCTCAAAATGGAAGTATATCCAACAGATCGAGATAAAGGCTACGGAAGTGGTCGATATGGTGGAATATGTAACAATCGTGGGAGTACAACAAATTTAGATGTATCCGTAAAATTAACTATAAATCCAGAATATTGGGAACCTACTTTAGGAAATTACAAATGGGGATATAACAACCTCGCAAATCGATATGTTCGTTTTGACCCTACAAATTCATCGCTGTATGGTTCGGGATATCTTTCCTGGGTTTCAAAAAATCATCATTATGATGGCAATGAATGGAACCAAAAGGATGTTTTAGGCGGCATTACCGTTTTTGAAGCACTTTCGTTGCCAATGGAAAATAAAGTTGAAAATCCTCTGCTTTTCCCCGAAGAAGTAGGCAATTCCACAAACAACTACTCAAAATCACTATTTAAATGGCGTTTCTTTACCGACGTTGATGCAAATCCAGTTCATTTTATAGCTAAAGCAACCGCAGGATCTAATTCGAAAACTTTTTTGAGTAAAAATCAAAAAAATGAAGAAGAGTATAATATTTTTGACGGATACAAGACATTACCTCTAGACATTGAATTTAGCGTTGCTCCTGCCGTTTCTATAAGCGATGCAACTAGTGCAAATATGAAAGCCATCATCCAATCTTCTCAAGAGGTGGAATATCCATATTTGGGAAACAAAAAAATTACGGCTCCTGATGGTTATGTTTTCTATGGAGAAAACAGTTTCGTATCTCATGTACATACGGGATGGAACGAATGGGATGATAACAATTGGGATGATTTTATTGCGGTTAAGAAGAACGGATTCATCCGAAATCCATTGACAGATTCTCAATATAAAAATGGTATGACTAAAAAAACAGCAGAGAATGCCGTACCCAATCTAAAGGATAATAACATATTAAGCAAGATATTCCCCATAGACGAATCTAAAATAAAATGGAATAAATCGACTCTACAATGGGAATACGTGGTTTCTTTCATCGATTTTGATCAAGATACACATTTGAATAAAGGGCCTACAGGCGAACAAACCTTAATTGTTTCGCCATCATCGTGGAAAAGTGAATGTAAAGAAGATAATCATAAATGTGTAATCTCCAACAAAGGTTCCTTTGAACCGAAAGAACTGGCTTATATTCCTTCAAAGGATCATATCCAATTTGCCAGCGGATCACTAAATCATGATATTTCACTTGAAAAATTTATAAGTCAAAACGAGACGAATTCCATTTTATTGACACCTTGGGCTTTTATAAAAAGTGTTGAAAATGAAGAAATATACAAGCGTCCAATAGAAGGCGAATCAACGCTGCAGAAACATGAATACTTCAATGTAAAGTACGCGGAAAAACCTAATGGCAATGATATTGAACGCTTATTTGAAATTCGCCGTACAGATAAAGAGGATTTCCTTGAGAGAGAAGACGAAATTGTAACCTTGCGTGGTCAGGTTCCTGGAGACAATGTAGATTGGGCACTTTCTTATGTATGCAATGGTGTCCGCTACGGAATCAAGACTGGTACGCAAATCAAAAATTCAAAGGATAATCCATATCAATTTCTCGCTTATAAAAACGTCAATGAATTGCAGGGGAATACTTCTTTCTTCCTTACATATAAAGGAACTGGAGGAGCGACATATTACCGTCAGCTAGATGTTCACATGGGTGAACTTGTTAAAGCGAATGAAATAGGTCATGCAACGTCTATGTATGGTAATGTATCGGTCGATTTTCCTATGGGTTCCTGGGAAAACGATGTAGATGTGACTGTTCGTACCATAGATAATGACATGCTATTCGAAACATTTGATGGTCTTGCTCCTGTTGGACCCATTATTGAAGTATTGCCGTCCCATGAATTTCCTAAAGGCAAATATCCTACGATAAGCATGACTATTCCCATTAAATCATTAAAGGATGAAAAATTAGAACCCGCTGATGTTAAAATATTCAAGCCAGATTATAAGCTAAAGAAACTCATACCTTTAGAAACACAAATATCTGCATATCTTGATGAAAAAATACAACCATGCAATTCTTCAGAGAAGGAATGCGCTTATGTACAATTGTCCGCAGAAACACCGACCTTTTCCACCTTCCTTATTATGGATTCACAAAAGGCTGCTAATGTAGAGCCAAGGAATATAGACCCAGAGGAAATAGCCAATTTATCGTGTCAAGAAATGAACAAGGACACCATATGGATGGGAACCGATAATGGTTGGCTCGAATATCCATATCCGTGTTCAGGGAAAAGTAACTATCTATTGCAGCTTTCTGCTATTGACAATGTAGCTTCGGAACATCAAGGAATATCGACAGATCCAATAATATGGAATATCCGTAATTCGGATTTACAGATGTTAGATTCCTCCTACAATTCAATGATTGTGTACTACGGACTTGATGGCAGTACAATTCAAAAAATAGGCCCCGTTGTCAAGTTGGATTCGGTAGCTCCAGAAATTAAGGAACTCGATGTTTCTGTCGTTGAAAATGATGATAAAAAGAAAATTCATGTAGAAACAGAAATTATTGAATCGGGAAGCGAACTTGAAGCAATTACAATGGAACTTTTCTTTGCAGGAAATTTGATTGAGAGCAGGACTATTCCGAAAGACGGCCTTTTAATTCAAGATTTCGAAATCAGCAAGAAACAACTTTTTGAATGTGTAGGATGCAAAGCTTCTATTGCAGTCATTGCTCAAGATAAGGGACACAATTTTGACAAGGTCCTCAAGCAAAGCGAAAAAATCTATCCGTTCCCAAAGAGTCTTGTTCTGTGGTATCCAATGGTCGAAGGAACAGGAAGCACTGCTCAAGAATTAATGACCAAAGATACTCCCTATCCTATGGACATGTCCCTTTCTAAAGTAAGCAACCCATGGAATGGAAAATATGGAATCAATTTGTATCAAAAATCAGACGCCGCAACGAGTCTATATAAATTAGGTGTCACAGATTCATTAAAACCATTTAGTTTCGAATTCTATTTTAATGCTGGCTATGGCAAGCCTGGATTAGAAGCGTCTATTTTGAGTTTTGTCGGCTTAAATGGATGGAGTTTTGGAATCGGCTCCAAATCACGTTATTTTATCAAGGTAGGCTCCAAAACATTCTATTTTAATACAATTCGTGAAGCAAATGTTTCCACACACTTAACAATCGTTGTCAATGGAGACAGGGTTAGTCTTTACAGAAATGGAAATTACGTTGAAACCATAACATTAGACAACGATTTACAATATGGGGGTAACGGCAAACTTTCTATAGGTGCTTTGAGCGAAAATATTCGCAGTGCGGTTGGCAGTATTTCTAATTTACGATTCTATTCTTCTGCTCTTACTGAAAAACAAATAAAGAGTATATTTACGGGAATTTTAAGTGAAGAAGATGTCAACACAGCATCGGTTCGAGCAGTATCATTGACTGATAGAGAAGGCTTGATTGTAGACCAGTCCTGTTCAGTTCCTGGAATGTCGTATCTTCGTCTAAAATCACCAAACAATCAAGGCCATATGACATGGAAGGCTGATGTAGATGCAGACAACTACAGTTTCTATATACTTCACCGCAATTACGCTTCAGATTTGTCTTCGGTTAAAATAATAGTAAATGGAACAAGTGTTGGAACCTATAAGTTAAAATCCACAGGATTCTGGGAAAGCGAAAAAATTGAAGGTCTTAACATTAATTTGAAAGCGGGCATTAATGAATTTATAATACAGCCTATTGGCAACCTTGGAATTGCTGCATTAGCCTTGGCTAGCTCAAGTGCTAATATTGATGGAGAGCAAATGGGGTATGATGAAGCGTCCTGGACGAATCCATCTCCCCGTATAATCGTAAGAATGCACTACGAAAATCAGGGGGATGTCACTTGGGTAAGACCCCGATTCCAGCTTCAGAATTTGACGGGAACGAATTTCAAGGATGTCCGTATTCGTTACTACTACAATGGAGAAGGCGAGGCTGTTCAGGCAGTTTCGTTCTATCCCAATGCTCCGATGTCCGTTATTCCTGATGCGGGAAATACATATTACGGAGAACTGTCTCTGACAGAACCCATTCCAGCCTATGGAAGTCCTTATTATGGTAATGGACCCCAAATAGGATTGCATCGTACAGATTACTATTTCCCGTGGGATGCACTTGATGATCCTAGCTTCACAGATGGAGCGATTGACACTTTTGCAGATGCAGGGGGGGTTGCTGTTTTAGATGCAGAAGGATTCCTATTGAACGAATGGAATTGCTACGATGCTGATGGTCCGATAGAAAAGAAACGTAAGAGCGTTCGCGTCTTGGCGAAGGATGCTAAGGCTGGTTCAAATCAGTCAAGTCTCTTGACAATGCTCGCTGAGAATACTGGTGATACACCCATTGAAGGATTTGAAGTTCGTTACTATTATCGGGATGCAAGCGGAAAGCAAGAAGTTGATTACTATAGTAGCCCTTTTGCCGCTTCAAGTAAGATAAGTGCAGGCGGAGATCTCTACTATGTATCGTTCCTTTATACGAATACCATACTTAACCCTGGAGAAAAAACTGATTTTGGCAATGGCGTAAATTTTGAAATTCACAACCCTGGATGGGGTGTTGGTTTTGATGCAGAAGATGATCCCTCGCATCATGATTTAAATGAAGTAGAACTAATTGAAGCAGATTCTGCTGTCGTTCTGGATTTAAATGGAAATCTGCTTTGGGGGTACGCACCTCAACCACGGTTTAGCAGTCAATTTAAGACAAAGGACTCTTATGAAGATTTGATTGATGTCGATGGCGACATAATCTATGTGAATGTGACTGAAAAAGGAACTTATACACTAGAAACGGTAAATGCAATTGGTATGCCCCTTGTCTCTTTGTTCAATGGAATATGGAACGAGGGCGAACATTCTGTTTCAATTTCAAATTACACATTCACACCAGGAAGTTACCTTGTTCTCCGTCGCGGGAATGAGATTCTGTCCTGGGAAATATTCAAATAGGGAGTTCATTATGAATTCGACAACAGTATCTAGGTTTCTCCTAGAAAATAAAACAATCATTGCCATGGCTATGATTTGCTCATTCGTTATTATTCTAAATGCCTGCACAACCGATGCGGATGAGGGCTTTGATACAGCCTCCGTCTGCCCTTCAGAAGGAACGAACATCTATGGCATGCCAAATCGAGGAACATTCGTGGATGAACGTGATGGTCAGGAATATCGATATACAACAATCGGAAACCAGGTTTGGATGGCACAAAGCTTAAACTATGAAGCAACAGGAAGCTTTTGCTATGACAGTTTACCAAAGAATTGTGAAAAATACGGAAGACTCTATCGTGGTGAAAATTTAGATCATTTATGTCCTGCAGGATGGCGAATGCCAAAATCAAATGATTATGAAAATCTCCTAATTACAGTAGATAATAGAATGGACGTTCTCTCCACAGGATATTGGGAAAATATACAAGATACAATATACATCAACAAATGTGGGATGTCTTTAAGAGCAGGGGGATTTGCTTATTTAACAGAAAGCCGTAACGAAAACAATGATGTTTCTTTTTGGACAAATGAATCAGACGGTTCTGATTATTTTTTTACGTTCTATGTTTGTTATAACTACATGAGCATTTCTTCATTGGGGCATAGCATAGAAACAATGAAATATTACATTCGTTGCATAAAGGAATAAACATATGTATAAGAGAATCATTTTTTTTATCTGTCTAATCATTTCACAAACATTTTCACTAACTTTGAAACAGATTAAGGATAACCTAAAACTTAATTATATTCCCCAAGATTCCGTTGAACTGCATTTGCGTGTAATCGTCAAAACTTCGGCTTCATCAAGTCAAACAGATATGCATATTGTCAATAAAGGCACAAATAAATCCTATATGGAAATCAAAAGTTCTTTTTTAAATCAGCGAAGCATTGTAAATGGAGATAGAATGAAGATTGTTGATTTAGCCTCTAGAGAATATAAAATCGTTCACTACAACGGTGAACCACTTAAGGAATACTCTTACGGAAACTTTAATCCACTTGATTCAGGTAAATGGAATGCTCCGAAGTATATTTCTCAGGACTTATATCTTATTGAAGGCGATGCAGGGTCATTATTCTACAACAGCAAACGCAACCGCATTGAAAAAATTCACTCTATCAAAGATAAAGCGGATGTATTGACAACATTTGAATATGACGTAAATAACAACCTAAAAAAAATGGTTGTTTCTGTAGATGTGAATGGAATAGAAACCGTTGTTACTACTGAAATATTTAAAATGCGCAATTCAAAGAATTTCCCCGACAGATTATTTGATTTTTAGAAGAACTATAAACACTTTTGGAACAATTATTCTCTAATTCAGCGTTAGGGATCGTGACCCCTTGGGGCCGAGACTCGCGGAGCGAGGCTTGGTTCTGGGAGGCGAGCGGCAAGCGTTAGCGCAGCCGATTGCCCCCAGAATATAGCCCGCCCCACACGATAGTGTGGGGAACGCCCAAAAAGAAAATTCCTGTATCGGTAAGGACAAGAACGAAGAAGGCAAGAAGGCCATCAACATGGTGCCGCAGGAACCCATCAAGGTTCAGGAAGGCAAGTGCTGGGACTTCTTCGTTGACCTCCCCGAATTTGACCGCACCAAGGTTAACAAGAACCTTGTCAAGCAGGCTATGCTCCTGGAACCCCTGTTCGAATTCTCCGGCTCCTGCGCAGGCTGTGGCGAAACCGCTTACGTCCGTCTCGTTTCTCAGCTCTTCGGCGACCGCATGGTTGTCGCAAACGCAACTGGTTGCTCTTCCATCTACGGTGGTAACCTCCCCACGACTCCGTGGGCAAAGAACAAGGAAGGCCGCGGTCCGGCTTGGGCTAACAGCTTGTTCGAAGATAACGCTGAATTCGGTCTCGGTATGCGTCTTGCAATCACCAAGCATGCAAACCAGGCTGTAAGCCTCCTCGAAACTGTGAACGTTCCTGCTGAACTCAAGGCTAAGCTCACTTCTCAGGATCAGTCCGACGAAGCCGGCATCCAGGCTCAGCGCGCTAACGTTGCTGAACTGAAGGCAGCTCTCGCTGGTGCAACCGACGAAGCTTCCGTAAGCCTCCGCGACGAATTCGCCGACTACCTGGTCAAGAAGTCCGTATGGATCTTCGGTGGTGACGGTTGGGCATACGACATCGGTTACGGTGGTCTCGACCACGTCATGGCAACCGGTGAAAATGTGAACATCTGCGTCCT
>NZ_FRAX01000034.1 GCF_900142465.1 Fibrobacter sp. UWH6 | reverse complement strand
ATGGTGGCACAGATGGACAAGGAAGGCTTTGGTAACTGCACCAACCTTTACGAATGCCAGGCTGCTTGCCCGAAGGGTATCACCGTGGATTACATTGCCAAGATGAACCGCGAATACCTCATGGCAACCGCTACCTACGCTGAAAAGGTGTACGGCAAGGATTAACAAGCCGAGCGAAGCGGTCGCCAAGCTTGCTTGAGCGACCATTTCCGAGGCGCAGTAATCCGCGCTTGAACCGCTTGCGGTGAAAGCGCCAGGATTAATTCCTAGCATGTCATCCTGAGCGAAGGCGCTTGCGCCGGAGACGAAGGATCTAGAACTCCGTTCGGGTTAAACTCCGACGGGGTTCTTTTTTTTGTGTGGGGTGTGATAATTAGTTGTTTTGCTGGCAAAATAGGAGAAATTTTAGATATATTTGTATGTGATGTACATCACATGTTCGTATGCTTTGCGGGCTGAACGGATGATGCTGGAGGTTTGATTATGATGAATAGAATTTGCGGATTGTTCGCAGGGGCTATGGTCGCTGTGTTGTGTGACGGGATGCTGGCTGGGTGCAGCGATAAGGAGGAATTTTGGTGGGATGATGATCGGAGTAATGCGAAGGTTGTAGGTTTTGTTGATGACTCGCTGGTGATTGTTGGCGATTTTCGTTTTTGGAACGAATCGACGGAACGGTGGAACGGAGAGTATTTGGATGGGCGTGGTGCGGGGAATCCTCGCCTTTGCCTGTACAATTACCGTGTGCAGGAGGGTGGACCGAGATGGTGCGATTCTCTGAGTGAAGAAAAATCTTCAGGCTGGTTTGGCGGGCAGATGACGGATTCCATTGTCTGGGGCGGCGTTCTCGGGGAGTACATAAAATTGTGGAAGATTGGGGATGAACCACATGAGATGAAAGTGAGTAAGTCCTTTGAAGGATGTAGCCAAAAGGTTAGCGTACAAAGAATTCACCAGTGGCTCGATGGAAAATTTATCGCCCTGGGTTCATATTCCATGAATTCAAGAACGTTTGATAATGCGCTTACGTCGCTGGATTCTGGAGCCTCGTATTGCCAATATGCTGTTTTGGATACGGTGACGCGGACGATTACGTACAAGCGTCTTGACGAAAAATTGAAGTGGATTGGAAAGTGCGACGACGTGAGGGCTTGGGGCGAAGATGTGTATTGCTTGAAATTGGATAAAGAAACTTACGATGCAGAGCTTTTTATAAATGATAATTTGAAATTTATTATGGAAAGAAATCAATATAAATTAGGAAATTATGCAAATGTTTCTTTTATGGGACCTTATTTAAAATTGCATCAAACTGTGTATAAATATCATGAAAAGGAGATAGAAAGAATGTCTAGTTTTAGTTCACAGGAAATCTCCTTTGGTGATGGAAAAGGAAATAATATAATATACTAGGATCAAAATAATGAAAAAATTGTTTTTGATAATGATGGCTTTATCCATCGTAGCTTGGGCTGTGCCCAAACCAATGGAAAGTATTGAAAATTACAACGTCCTTATGGTTCATGGTGCGTATGGTTGGGATAAGGGATTTATTTATCCCTTTATGTCGGAAGATTATTGGGATAATTCTTATGGGTATGAAGATTTTAAGTCTGAAATAAGGACTCGGCTGAATGATGTAATTGATGCCATGGATACAAATCTTCTTTCTGCGTACGAGAATACCTCTTTTTTGGGGGCGGCGAATCTTGGAGACTATTCCAAGGATAGTCGAATCACTTGGTGGTTAAGTAAAAATGTTTTTGAAGAAAAACCATCGGAAATAAAGCATCCAAAGGATTCTTACATTTATAACTGGCGTTCATTCTCCAATCCTGCAAATAGTTCCTTCAACAATGCGAGGGAGTTGGGTGATAGGACTTGGAATAAGGGAAACGTCGCCTTTGGCAAGGGAGGATTTGGACGTCGTCGAGCCTTGATGGAAGAAGCGCAAGAGGTGAAGGCTCGTTTTGTGATGGATGAAAACGACCCGAATAGCGATTTATATGGTCAAATAGCGCTCGATTCCATGCGCAATCATCCAGACCTCTACCACCAACTTGCTTCCCGTTACATCCTTATCGGTCACAGCATGGGCGGTGTCGTTTCTCGTGAATATGTGCAGGGCGACTATTACCATGATGACGTAGATAAGATAATTACCTTGGATAGCCCGCATGAAGGAACTGGGGCGCTGAATATGCAGGTGACAAAGGAAGCGAGAAATGGCTTGGGTGAGAATGCGAAAAATAAGTTTATTCAGGCTGCTGTTTTTTGTGGTGTTTTTGCTGGGGCATTGACTTTGGTTGCTTCGGAAGAGGTGGCTGTACACGTTGCTCTTTGGATGTCTGCTGGTTCTCTTCTTGCAAGTGACATAACTCCGTTTGCTGTAAGAACGTTTGCCCCGGAAATATATCACATGGAGGATTCTCTTGTCGCGTATGTTGACCCGAGGAATACTGGAACAAATACAATCTACTCGTTGAATCACAAATTGTATGATGTTGAACGGCAGCCGATGTACAGGCTTCTTTCTGGCAAGAATAGTTTGACATTTACGGATCCTGCACCGTCAAAGAACAGTCTTGGTGAAAACATCTATCGAGCGATAGTTCCAGATGCGATTTCGCTACCCTTTGAAAATATGTTTTCCCAATTTACGGGAAGGTCTGATGGAGTTTATTCCTATGTGAATGCCGCAAGTGCCATGTTGGCTGGTATTGTGGGCATATCGCTAAAGGATAATGGCAGTAGCATTGTTCCAGATACATCAAGTGAAGCTGTACACGTTGATGTTTTAAACAATCCTAATGTTGATGTGCAAAGGGCAGACTTCAATGCCGCTCCTAATGCGTCAAAATCGGATGCAGATCTTATATCTATGGTTTCCTTAAGTACGGATGCTGTGTTGGCATTGGATCTGATTGCAAAATTTGGTGGGTTGGGTGCTGCCAGCGCAACACTTGCAAAGGTCGCAATTGTGATTGCGTCCGCTAATAGTGTTGCGATGAAATTAGTTCCTGCTGCTGTGGCGGGATTTACGGATTTGGGTGAATCTCATACGATCCCTCTTTATTCGGATAATCTCGATACCATGAAGGTTTCGAAGAACACCTTCTCCCCGATTGGTTCGTCCGCGGGTTCTTCGTACACGCCATACCTCATGGAAGAATTCCTCTACGAGAAGCCTTTCGTGAACCTGGCGCTGAACGATTCGAGGACGATGGATAGTTTGTCCAAGATGAGCGAGTCGGCTCGCGAGTCGTCCACGCTGAACCGCAGCTGTTTCTACGGGGCGGATGTTGTCGATACGGCGCAACTTTGCGAAGCCGGGCTTTATGGAAAGATTGACTCGCTTGTGGCGAGAAGTGATGCACCGAAGGATTCCTCGGGTAAGTTTATTTACAATGGAACGAATGACAAGGGCGATTCCATTTATAACGACACTCTGCAATCTTATGGTTCCTTTAAGCGTCAGAATTATGCTGTTTTTCAGAATTCTCCCCTCAAGTTTAGCTCATCTTCCGACTGGTCTTCTGTCGGCATGAAGATGGATCGCTGGGAAAAGGTGGATGGTCTCTCCCCGGATGGCGATCTTGCGCCGAAATCCGTCCCTATCCGTCACGTGGAGCGTTACAACGTTCCCGCGATTACGGTGGACAACTGGATTGAGAAGTACTCCTTTGTTGTGGACGATTTGATGCCGCATCGTCTTCGTCAAATTCGCATGAATTTCAACTATCAGGAAGAACTCGCCTGGGAGTGTGATGTGACTAAGGACCCCGACGCAAAAGACGCGTGCGAAGTGTTCAAGCGCAGCGGCGGCGGAACGTGGGGCCATGTGAAATGGGTCAAGGATTCCGTGGACGATGGCAAGGGCGGCAAGGTCGCACGCTACGATTCGCTCAAGACCGTCCCGCACCCCGTAAAGAAGAACGGCCAGTTCGACTTTGTCCCTGGGGATTATGGTTACAACAACCTTCTCGCCATCCAAAAGGATAACCAGAATACCGTCACGATTTCCACGGTGAACAAGATAGGCCTCAGTAACACGCAGCGGTTCTACTACCTGTTCAAGGCGACGGACAATATGCTCAGCCCTGTTTGGCCTCAGCATAACGTTGTTCTGAATAAGATAAAGGGATTCAAATCTTACGCAAGCGCCCTGGGTTATCAGGGATTCAAGGTTGTAGGTGCCAAGGACAAGATGGTACTTGAATCAGGAGACTCGCTGGCGAATGCCGACACGCTGCGAGACATGAAAATGGATTATGAAACCGTAGTCGATATCAGTCGCGACTCCACGGGTAGCCTTCAAGATTTGTCCAGTGCGTACTTTACGTCAAAATGGAACGTCGAACACCCCACCGAAGGGAAATACCACTGGATGTTCGTGGCGGATATCCGTAACATGGAAGATGCTTCGGCTGAGGACGACTCGTTGAATACGTACAACGTATCGTTTAGCGTGGATACGACAGCGCCCGTGTTCAATATCAAGGCCGAATATGGAATTGTCAATCCGGACAGTCAGTCGTTCGTCGCGCGCTTTGCATGGGCGGACTCGTTGAACAGTCCCGATATCCGTGCCATGCGCGTGTCCCTGGAAAAGGCGAAAGGAAATTCCAGTAATTCTGGCTATTCGCGAGTGGCTGATTTCCCGGCATACTATGATGTGGCCACTCCGGAATTTGCGATACAGTGGAACGATGGTGTCCGCGCGTCCGTCAGGGGGAACGATGGCTTTTACCGAATCAAGGCTCTTGCGGTGGATAACGCCGTACCGGATTCAAGCACCTATTCCAAGATGAATAAGCTTGTTGCAGCGATTGCAGCGAATTCTGGAAATGTTGCAGAATCTTTATGGCCTACGGATAGCGATTATTTGAATGTCACGGCGGTATACGACACGTTCTTTGTCGATTCACGCAACCCGGAACTTGTCAATCCGCGGCTCGAGGCGACTACCGTATCTGGAAACTCGTATGCCCAGTTGCAAAACGAACGTCCGCCGCGCGACCAGTCCTATAGCTATGCGACACAAGATAGTTTGTTGAAAATTTCTTATGCTGTTCGAGAAGTCCTGGGTGGCCGTGACCGCGTCCCCGTGACAATTGCCTGGCAGTTCGTCCACGTTGGTGATACAACGAAAATCGACCATGCAGGCGATTCTGTTTGGGTGGAATCGGGCGATGTCGCAGATACGTCTTGGACGGAAACATCGAGTATGCGTTTTGAGGATGGCGACTACGAAATACGTGCCCTTGTGCGCGACGCCGCAAAGAATGGTACACTTTACAGATTCCAGAAAAAACTCCGTGTCGATAAAACCGAGCCGAATATCGAGAGCCTCGTAAGTACAAAACTTGTCTATCTGGATTCAAGTAAAAACTATTCTGCGAAGATTGTTGTAAACGAGAAGTTTGATGTAGCGTCGAATCGTACGGGGATGCGTTGTCATTATCGTGTGAATGGTTCCGGCAGAACGACCTCGTGGAAGAAAATATCGGACAATGTTTTGAAGAATGATTCGGTGACGTTCAGCCTGGATTCATTGGATGGTATGCGCGGTAAGTGCTATCTTGAGGCTGTGTGCATTGACGCAGCTGGCAATGCCTCGACGAAAACGGACCTTTTCTTCATTGGCGAACGGACTCCGATAATATCGTCTCCGCGCGATTCTGCTGTATATACCTCGCTTGTGGCCATTACGGGAGTCGCTCCGTCTGCAACGCCGTCAGATTCGTTGAATACAGTGTATAGATTGCGTTATGCCAATGTGGATTCCGTCAAGCTTGGAGATCCGCTTCACTGGGAAACGACCAACATTTTTGTTGTGTCTGCACTTCGTAACGATTCTTTGGGCCACGTGTCAAAAATATCTCAGAGTAACGATGGCGTGCTGGGGTACCTTGACCGCAAAATGAACGGAAAGGAACTTGAAGGTTCTTATGTTATAGAGCTTGGCACGTGTGCGGGAAATGAATGCGTAGACGGATCTGACAGTTTATGGAAAACGGACACAACAACGGTCTTTTTCGGAGAAAGCCGGGATGAACTGTTTGGTGACGAGCCTAAATGGCACTTCTCTTTGAATCCCGATACGGCATTGCACGTTGGAAGTGACTCTCTTGAATTGTCTCTTTACCTGTCTGGAAAGTTCAACGGCAGTTATTTCTTGCGAATCTATGCGGAAGATTCAAAACATATTGGCATGTTCGACGAGTCGGTATCGAAAGTATGGCGCAATCCTTACTATGGGATGCCGAACGATACCGAGTCAGATAGTTCTGCCGTATGGTTCTATGAATTGGATGGCGAATATCATTTGCTGTGGAAGGGACTTGCTGCTGGGGATACATTGAAAGTTTCCTATGATTCTGCGGGATTCAATAAAGAAAGAGATTATGAAAAGAGTGAAATTAGGCCGACTGCCTTTGACATGGGACTGTTCTCTTCGGTCATGAATTCCTATCTGGAGGATTTCCCGGAATGGATTCCTCCTTCGAAGGTCAATCATGAAATGTCTCTGTATGGGGATTCCGGGCATGTGGTGATGACTGCTACCGAAGCGTTCAAAGTTTCTAGCACGAGGCTTTTTGGTGATGCAACCCTGCCCAAGATGCGAGTCTATTTTGGAAGCAGTTCCGATGATGGCTTTTATTGGATTGCCGATGGTAGAGTCAATAGCGATACCCTTAATCCTCTTGTGATGGGGTGGACCGTAAACCCGCACTCCTATGGGCTTAAATACGCATGGCCCGGGACTACGGAAACGGGAAGGTATCCTGCGTCGGGCATGATGACTATTTATGTGGAGGCTACGGAAAATACTTCTTCGAATCCGCATGTGTTCCTTGATTCCGCGACAATTATGATTGTTCCAGATACCATGAAGATTGCTCTTGCAGATACCTTGCCGGACTTTATTCTTTTGAAGAATGACTCAACCACGGTATGCAAATCCGATACAAAAGGCGAGGAGTATTGCGAAAATAGGGTTCTGTGGTTAAAGACGATGGTTGCTAGATACGGAATCAAGAATAGGGACGCCAATGTGGGCATTTACGTAGTAAACGGATTAGATACAACAGAGTTGCAGAATATTTCCACTATGGTGCGTGCAAACTCTAATGACACCGCCTACCAAATTAGTTGGAATGGAAAGGATAGCCTGGGGCATGCCAAACTTGACGTGGGTGAACATAAACTTTTGATTATTGCTCATTCGACGGATGGTGAAAATTCTGATACGGCACAGGCGGTGTTCAATGTGAAGCATGCCGAGACAATGTTAGACATGACTCCGGACTATCCGAAAAACGAGAACATTACGGTTCCTTCCATTCATGTTGCGGAGGCTATGTACGACAACCAAGTCAACACATACCGTTATGAACCGGTTGCTGACTATCTGGTGAAGGCTAGTCTTGCTGGATGGAAAATGCCCGAATCCCTGCGTGATGGCGAAATTCCCCTGACGGGGAAGATTTCCGGGACACAAGAGATAATCGGCTATGAACCGAAGAGGTTTAGCCTTGCTATTAAGAGGCATAGGAAAAAATTGGATTTGGTGGTTGTGTCTCGACATACGGGAAAATTAGATGAAATTACAGGAAGAACGCAAAAGATCTGTTTCCCATTTTTGGGATGCACTGATGGACCCAGTTCTTGCGAAGAAACTGGCAATAAAGATTATGACATTATTAAAACAAATGTACTCCATTTTGATTCCGATCATAGAGATACCATTGTTCCTTTTGTATTGAATTATGGAGGAACTGGCTGGGGGTTCGACGGAAAAAATGGGCCGGAAAATGGCACTATTGATATTGTAGTTTTAACCTGGACAGATTATAGTGAACTTTTTAAAACTCCGCCTTTAGATTCGAATCATTTTAAAGCGGCTAAAAATAAATCAGTGTGGAAGTTGGAAAATTTCACTCCTAATAATTCTAAATATAAAATTTCTGGAACAAAATCAGATGGATTTGTGTCGGAATATAAGTCTGATTTAGGATGTAATGTCGTCACGAAAGATTCGATTTTAGACACTACATGTGTCTATGGAAGGTCTGGAACTACGGAAGGATATGATCCTAACAAAAATCTCTTCAGTCTTTCAATTTTACCAAATTCGGATAGAATGTTTTATTCAGGGAAAGATAAGATAAACACTCGTTGTGGTGGTAGCGATTGGCTTCGTTATACCTATTTACAACTTAACATTAAATTTGAAATACCCGATTCTTATTGGGATGCTGACTTCGGTATGGACAATCTCGTGAATCGCACGGTCCGTTTCGACCACACGAACAAAACCATATTCGGTAATGACGGCAATGGATACTGGGCTGCATTGGATAGTTTAAGATGGGTGGAAAGCGACGATTTCTTTGTCGGCATGGGTTCGTACCATGACGGAAACGAGTGGAAGTTCGACAAGACGTACGGCCTGTTGACTCCGTTTGAGACGCAAAGGCTGCATTATTTCCCGTCGAGCTATCTTGAGGGCGGACTGAACACATTCCTGTTTGCGGATGAGGACTCGACTTACTCGCAGGCGGCCCGTTTTGATTTGAGATTCTACACCCCAAGCAGTCAAGAGGACTTTTTTGAGGCTAAGGTACTGGGGGCCGTTGATGCCAATGAACCAACTGTGGATTGCAATTATGACCCCGCGACGAATGTCCTTGCGGCAATAGGCTCTCCAGGCTATTGCGAGATTAAGTATTCGGGGCGTTCCGATTCGGTCAAGCATACCCCGTATTTCGCCGCCAACACGAATGTGGAATTCTTTGTTGGTCGCAATACCCACTGGAGCTCGGTAAGGCATCGTGACACGATTGCGTACCCGGCAGCAAAAAGCTTAGGTGAACTTGTCAAGGATTCGACTGAAGCTTTCGGGGATTCTGTGTGTAAGGAAAATGATCAAGATTGGAATTTTGTGAATACCGGAATATCCCTTTGTTACAAGTATTATGATTTTGGATCGCATGCCCATTATTATTATGGCGATTACACGGATTCAACTTGGTCGTCATTGGTGACTAATGGTAATTCTATTATAAAGAATTTTGAAAATGCTGCAAGCTCTGTTCAGAATTTCTCTCAGAACATTTTGTATGGACTTAAAGTTTTGCCATCTAATATCGGGAAAAAAGATGTTGCGTTCAAAGTCAAGCCCGCACCGGGTGATTACGATGAAAGTACGCACCGATATGGCATTAAGTTTGATAGTGTAGTAAAGATAAATAGCGACCTTATTGGGAGTGGTGTCGTCGCTAAGGTTGAATCACTTAAGGTGAATTTGAATGATATTCATGTTCCCGATTCCATTCTCAAGGGAGAAATGCTTTATATTGAAGCTGATTCGTTTGTAGTGGATACGTTCTACCGCATGTCAAAGGATCCCCTTGCGAGATCTCCGATTCGTCCCAAATCAGAAAAATTGACACGGAATCAGATTTATCGAGTTGACGATGATTGGGTGAACAATGTTGTTGTAACCAATGTAGAATTGCTGCAACTTGATTCCGGAAAGCATTCACATTTGCGTATTGACGGAACATTTCCGGATTCTACAGATATGATTGTGAAATTTAAGGATGCAGACTCCATTGTTGTCAAGCGCCCGAAGGAATTAGTTGAAGTCAGGGCCTATTTGGATAGCGGGGTGAATTATCGCTTGGTGTATTTAAATGGAGATGCTTTCTATACGTATCCAAAGTCTATGCTTGATTCTGCATGGAGAGATTCCTTGAAGGCTGATTCAAGTGGGTGGTATCGACTTGGCTGGTTTAATGTGAACAGGTTGCAGGGGAATACTCAGCTTATGCTTTTGTGGGGCGATGACAATGGAACCATGTTTAACTTTAGCAAGTTTGATATGATTGTCGGGCGTGCAATAAAGGCGTCAGATGGTGGCACGGTTAAATCTTTGTATGAGGAAGTCAGTGTGTCATTCCCGACAAATTATGTTGCCGAAAATGAGGGAAGAAATATCACCGTCCGTACGGTTGATGCAACGGATTACTCTTTTGAAGTGTTCAATAATCTTGCTCTCAAGGGCCCGATTGTTGAAGTTCTGCCCTCAATGACTTTTGAAAATAAATCGGCGCTCCCACGTGTTCAAATGAAAATAAGTCGTGAAGAAATGAACGCCTTGCATGCAACTCCGCAGACACTGAGACTGTACAAGGTTGATTTTGATAAGAAGAAGTTTGTGCCGCTTGAAAATGCATTGTATGGCTATCTTGACAAAGATGGAAAGCCTCTTGTGGAAGGGGCTTCCGATACAGTAGCAACGTGTTCTACTGTGACGGATACCCGTTGTTATACAGATAAGGTGCAGTGGGCTTACCTTTTGATTTCCGCCGAAACGCAAACCTTCTCCGTGTTTACGGCGATGGATTCGGCTATTGCGGAAACGCCAAACTTCAGCGTGACCGTCCTGCCTGAAATTGCTACTTCGGTCAATCGTACAGTCCGTGTGGATGGCATATCGAGATTCCGTCTTTATGTTGATGATGACTCATTGTGGGCGAACCATGACGATTCCACTCCGCCAGTTGCACTTTCGTTTACCGCCGATTCCAATGGCTTCGCGCAAATTACTTTGCCGTCTCGTGGAAAAGACATTGACTCCAGTTACGTGTTCGTGGTTGCGTTGAGCGAACCTGATTCTGTAGGTGTTTCCCGCGAACTTCCCGCAGCGCCCGCCGTCGCCCGAGCCTTGACAGTGAATACGCGGTTTGCCTGTTCCGTTCCATCGGATTCTCTCTGGCTTGGCCTTGACAACGGCTACATGGCGTATGGCGCAAGTTGTACGCATCCGGGCTATGGCCTAGTGTCCTTGTATAAAGATGGTCGTATTGCGGCTGAAATCCGTGGCGAAATCCCGGATACCGTGGTTTATGACGGAAGCAAAACATCTGGGGCGTCCCGCATGGGAAAGATTGCTTCGGACGTTTACGAGTCCCGCTATGTGGGCGTTTCGGCACTTGGCATGGATATGCAGTTGGCTGGGCCTCGCGTGTACACGGATTCCGCACGTCCGGTCATTGAAAACTGGAATGTGCTGGATACTTCCGAGGCGCTCAACAGAATATTCAGGATAAGGGCTCGCGTTCGTGATTCCGAGAGTGGCGTCGCGAAGGTTGTCGTCACACCGTTGCTTGGCGGGGATTCTCTCCCTGTGATAAATGCGGCGCCCGATATCGCCGGTGATGTTGATGTTTCCGTGCGTATTTCCCGTAAAAAGCTGACGCAGTGCGTGGGATGCAAGTTCTCGTTCAGCTTCCGTGCGGAGGATTATGGACACAACTATGTTATGCGAGAATATTATCACGACGATCTTCTGTATCCGTTCCCGACGGAACTTGCCTTGTGGTACCCGGCCTACGAAGGATGGGGAAAGACTGTCCACGAATTTACCGGTTCGGGCCATAATCTTGACCTTTCCAAGATGAAATCTCCGTGGAAATCGGATGTTGGCCTTTATTTTGGCACAATGAAAGATCAGGCAACTGGCATTGGTCATGTCAATTTCGAGACGACGAAGTCGTACTCATTTGAGGCTCGATTGAAGGTTGGCTATACGGATCTGCATATGCGTCGTGTCTTTGGCTTCGAAGGCTATAATGGCCTGAACATTGAACTGCGGAATCGCGGAAAGATGCTTTGCCTTGCTGAAAATTCCCTAGTGAAGTGCGCGCGAAATGCTCTGCTAGATGCGAAAAATTGGAATCATGTGGTTGTTTCTGTGGATTCCTCCGACATCCGGTTCTACGTGAATGGAGAACTGGCTCATGTCGAGGATATTTCCTCAAGCGAAATTGCGGGTGTGGAGCGTGAACTTTATGGTTCGTTCTCCATGGGTCAAGGAGATAGCCTGTCTTATATAGGCAATGTCGCGGATGTCCGCATGTACGGCAAGGCGCTCAGTGCCGACGAGGTCTATGCGCTTTCTGTACCGGTCTCCAGGGAGGACGACGTTGGCGAGGAACCGCATATAATCGTGGTTGCCGTGGGTGACATGAATCCTGGATTCGGAGCGGAACGTCAGTTCTCGTGCTCTGTGGCCGGGAATAAGTATCTTGACGCTTCGTCTACGGCAACGGTCGAGGTTCCTGTCAGTGTGGAATATGCGGGTGTGTACAAACTGATGATGTATGTGCGCTCTGCGTCGCAGAATACTGCTCAAGTCTCGGTTGGCGAGGGGTCCGCACTTCTTGGCGGCTCAATCAATGTTGAACCTGTTTGGCGTGCCGCGTATGTTTCTGGAGTAAGTCTCAATCTTGCTGCCGGTGTGCATACATTGCGTTTGAATCTCCCTGCAGGCTTGCAGGTGGGCGGCTTTGCGCTCACTTCGACGGAAGTGAATCCGTCCTCGATTGCCTGGGGTGTAAGTACAGGTTCTCCGGTTCCCTCAGCTTCCAGTGATTACGCTGTGAAGGTCAAGTCCTACTTGCGTTACGAAGGCTACCCAGAAACATCAACGCTTCGCCCACGCATTCGTTTGAAGAATGTGTCGAGTGAACCGGTGAACGGATTTTACGTGCGCTACTACTTCCGTGGCGAAGACGCTTCGCAGGCTAAAGCGGATCGTTACTGGCCGAACGAGAATGTGTCGACGTTCCCTGCCGTATACTCCGAGAGCGCCAATACGGGTTATGTGGAATGGAAGTTTACCGAGACGATTCCTGTTGGCGGAACTGTATTTGGCGGAGATGGCCCGCATTTTGGCCTCTACAATGCGGACTACATTCCGTGGGATGCGTCCGATGATCCTTCGTTCATCGACCCGAATTCGGGCTTGAATGTAAATGTTGAGGGTTTCTACGAAGATGCTGGCATTATCGTTTTGGACAGCGACAACAACCTAATTGGTGGTTCCTGCGCCGAAATGGAAGATCCCGTATCGCCAGAAACCAAGGTTCGCGTACTTGCTGCCGATGTGCGCGGAGATAACCAGGCGAGCGAAATCCACATAAAGGTTGAAAATGTAGGCAACGTTGCATTGAAAAACTTCGACGTTCGCTATTACTTCTTCGTGGAGGAAGGACAGGCTCCAGATTACGAAATCTACGACATGTCCGAATGCTCTACGGCTTCTATCGAAAGCCTTGGTTCTGGCCGTTGGCAGTTGACTGTTCATTGCGATAAATTGCTTGCTATGGGCAAGTCTTGGCAGAATCCGGTGAAGGTCGCCCTGCATTTGCCTAGTTGGGCTGCGAAGTGGAACGTAAACAACGATCCGAGTCACGACAGTCTCGGAATGGCGATGCGAGAGTTTCACAACATTTGTGTGTTCGATTCCACGGGGTATATGCTTTATGGCAATTCGCCTGCATGGGTGTTACCTGCTTCGGACGAGGGCAGCCCTGATTCCGTTTATAATGTTGATTTCGGTTATCAGGCTCCGGACAATTCCATACCCGTTGTTCGCACACAGGACGGCTTGGTTGTTATACTGGATAGTTGGGTATATGTGGAGTTTAGCTTGGTAACTGCTATGGGGACGCCAGTAAAGTCAATATTCAATGGAACTCTCGCTCCGGGAGAGCAGTTGGTGCGCGTAGACTGGACTGGTATTGACATGGGAAAAACGTATTTGATGCTCAAGGTGAATGGTGCTATCAAATCAACGAAAAAATTATCTTTGCTTTAAGGAATTGAATTATGTATAAAGCAATAAGAACTTTTGCGATTGTTGTTCTTGCAACATTCCAAGTCCATGCACTTAGCTTGCAGACTGTGTTCGATAACCAGAAAAAGGCCGCCTTTCCGGATACCTGTGAAATGCAGATGCGAACAACTGTTACGCTTCCAGGCCAGACCGCGCAGGTTGTGAATATGGCGCTGCTTACCGCTGGTGTAAACAAGTCCATTACCACAATCAAGTCCAGCATGATGCAGATGGAAGTGGTCCAAAATAACGGTCGCATGAAGGTGACGGACTTGAAAACCGGGAAAAAACTCCCGACGCAGAACATGCCCGCTCAGAATCCTGCGGATGTGAATAAGCAGATGGGCTCTCCTGAAGACTACAATAATCCTATTGCAGAAGGAAGCCTCTGGAAAATTATGCCTAAGGATGCCTCGAAACCGACATTGTACTACTCGCAGAAAAACAAGCGCGTGATGAAGATGGAAGTAACCGTGAACGGCGCAAGTTCAATAAGCGAATTTGAGTATTGCGACAATTCTTGCGAACTTCCCGGTACACTCAAGAAAGTGACAATAAAGACGGCTGTTCCGCAGGGTGGTGGAAGTACAGTCATTATTGAAGTACTGAAGGCTAAACAAAGGCATGTATTGCCGATGAAAATGTTTGATGTGAAATAGTTTTCTTAGAAATATATTCTATGTTTGAGGGAGTATCCAAAAGGACCGAATCTGATCCTGCTTTCGAAGACTGCAAGAAGCAGACCGCAGAAAAGATTTCCAAGCTCCTTTCCATCAAGGGTCACCGCACTGTTAACGAT
>NZ_FRAX01000033.1 GCF_900142465.1 Fibrobacter sp. UWH6 | reverse complement strand
TGTAGATGTACAGATAGCCTACGAATGGGAATCGGAATCGAGAGAATCATCTAGCAAGGCTGCCTAAATGCTTCCACACATGTTGATGATGCCTCATTAGTTGCTGTATTTTTCAATGTTTGCGCAACCTTGGAATGTTCCAAGTGTAGGAGGTTTTATGCTTTTCTTTGATACAGCATTTGAAAATTTGAAGAATAATCCTGGTGAATTGACTGAGGCGACAATTAGAACGTATCAGTGGAATTTACGAAAGATGCGTGACTTTATGCCGGAGATGGAATGTAATTCCATAGACGAAAAGATGATTCGAGATTTTAAGATTCATCTGCAGGAGAAGGGAAACAAACCGGCGACTGTGACAAAGGCGCTGTCGGTATTTCGGATTTTTGTCAACCGTTTGCGTAAGGAGGGGCTGATCGAAAACGATCCTTTTGTTGGTGTGAAAATCGGCCGAGTCTATACGCGTCGTGGCTTTCTAACGATGCGAGAATTGAAACAACTTTACCTGAACTTTACGGATAATAAGTGCAAATTAACAGAGAAAGAACAAGAGTGTGTTCGGGTGTTTTTGTTCAGTTGTTTTACGGGGCTGCGTTATAGTGATCTGCGTTCGCTTTCTGCAAATGAAATCTATGACTGGAAAATCCGTAAGCAGACCCATAAGACTGGGGAGGAAGTGTATATTCCGATTCCTGTTCAGGCGCGGCTGCTGCTTCCTGCAAAATTAAAGGGTGATGAACCTGTATTCCACGTGGTAGAAAACTGCACCTTCAATCGTAGGCTCCGCAAGGCAGCCAAAAAGTTGGGTTTCCCCAAGTACCTTCATTGCCATTTGGCTCGACATACTTTCGCTACGACTTGTATTTCTTTGGGAATACCGCTGCCGGCTACAAGTAAACTGCTGGGCCACCGCAACTTGGATACGACCTTGATTTACGCGAAATATGTGGATACATTCTTGGATAAGGAAATGAGAAAGTTTAACCGTCTATAGAATGTTGGCCCAAAATACATGTAAAAATACGTTTTTTGGGTAAGTAATGGGTATGATTCTTGCTCAATGAACAATTCCCATGCAGAAAAGCCTAAAAGTGAGTAATTTGGGAGTACTGCTCCCAAATTCCGTAAAATTATATATATTTAAATCATGATTCAACGAGATTTAGCTGATACTCTTAAGCAAATGGCGGCTGTGTATCCTGTGGTAACGGTCATCGGGCCTAGACAGTCTGGTAAGACAACGTTGGCTAAGAACGCGTTTCCTGATTATGCTTATGTCAACTTGGAACGGCAAGAGACGCGTCAATTTGCCAAAGAGGATCCCAAAGGATTCTTTGAATCCAACCCACCACCGTTGATTATTGACGAAGTGCAGCGCTGTCCGGAACTGCTAAGTGAAGTCCAAGTTGTGAGTGATGCTCTTGGAAAGAATGGCATGTTTATTTTGACGGGAAGTCAGCAATTGCCTTTGATGGAAGGGGTAACTCAATCTTTGGCGGGTCGAACGGCTTTGTTGACACTCTTGCCTTTGTCGTTGCGAGAACTTTCTAGAGTTGGCGTAAGTAAGGGGCGTGACGAGGCTTTGTTGTGGGGTGGCATGCCTCGTATTTATGATAATGCCATAGAGCCTGGTATTTATTGCCGTGATTATTTTCGTACCTATGTGGAACGAGATATTCGTTCGTTGATGAAAATCAAGGACTTTGATAAGTTCGAAATTTTCGTGAAATTGTTGGCAGGCCGTGTGGGGCAAATCTTTAATGCGTCTGCATTGGCGGGGGATGTTGGTGTTACCAATAAAACCATTGTTGAGTGGGTAAATTTACTCGAGGTAACCAACATTATTTTTAAACTGCGGCCTTGGTATGGAAATTTGGGGAAACGTCTCGTGAAGTCTCCGAAAATCTATTTTACCGACACAGGTCTTGTTGCTATGTTGCTTGGCATAGAAACCAAAGAACAACTTTCTCGTGACCCATTGGTTGGCAATTTGTTTGAAAACATGGTCGTTCTTGAAATTATGAAGTCTGCGCTAAACAAAAATGCGATGACCGAGTTTTTCTATTTTAGAACTGAGACTGGGCTTGAAGTTGACTTGCTCTTTAAGCAGGGGACTGCCTGGAATGGAGTTGAAATAAAGTCCGCTGCGACCGTTAATTCGGATTTCTTTAAGAATATGGAAAAACTTTCTAAGTTACCAGGTTTTGAAACCTTGAGTAAGCATCTGGTTTATTCTGGCGAGAATATCAAGAGCTATAAGGGAGTTCGTTGTTGGAACTTTAGGGATGCCGGCGATGTGTGCTAAGCAAATCAAGGTATGTCAGGTTCTCCACGGTATTGTGGGTGGTGGCTCGGAGCAGGTGGTTCTGAACTACTGCTCGCGCATGAGTGATATACATTTTGATTTGCTTTATCAGTATGAACCGAACCCGCAGATTTTGGAACGCTTCAATGAGGCTGGAATAAACTGTATCCAGATTCCGGATAAGTTGCATCACCCTATTAAACATTTGTGGTCAATCTTCCGTATTTTTAGGAATGGTCACTACGACGTGGTCCACTCGCATTTGGATTGGTTCTTGAATGCCTATGTGATGTTCTTGGCTTGGTTGGCGAGGATTCCGAAAAGGATCGCTCACCATCACCAGGCGTATGGATGTCATTCCGGCCACCGAGCCGGAATCTCCTTTAAGACATTGTTATTTGCTTTGTTGCGAATCCCGAATAAAATGTTTGCTACTCATTGGCTCGCCTGCGGCAAGGCTGCCGCAGAAAACGGATGGGGTAGGGCTGCCGTTGCAAAGGGCAAAGTGACAATTCTACCCAATGCTATTGATCCGGAACGATTTAAGTTTGATGCTGTTGCACGAAAACAGATTCGCGGGCAATACGGAATTGCTGAAGATGATTTTGTGGTGGGACATGTAGGGAGATTTTTCCCTGAGAAGAATCATCGTTTTATTATAGAACTGTTTGCTGAATTGCAGAAGAAAAATCCCAAGGCAAAACTTCTTCTTGTGGGAAATGGCCCTTTGCAAGATGATGTGAAAACATTGGTACACGAAAAAAGTTTGGATGATTCAGTAATCTTTGCTGGTCTACAGAAGGATACTGTTCCCTTTTATTGTGCATTTGATGTGTTGCTCTTGCCTTCTGTGCGTGAAGCTTTCCCCATGACCCTTGTGGAGGCTCAATATAATGGGCTACAGTGCGTTGTGAGCGATGCTGTTCCTAACGAAGTTGCGATTTCCTCTAGGGTGAAAAAGTTTCCTATAAAAGAAGTTCAGCCTTGGGTGGCTGAACTTGTAAAGAAGAATACTCGGGTTGAAAACGTTGATTGTCGTGTAGATAACGACCGTTTTGATATTAGAAAGTGCTATGAACTTTTGGAACTTATTTATCGTTCTTGATAAAAAGATGTTTTAATTTATATAGATAAGGCAGTATATGGAATCTGTTGTTCAGTAGGTTTATCGCCTTATGCTTCAGAGGACTGTTTTCCCAACTGCCTGCGCAACAATGAGTTGCAAAACGGCCTTTGATTTCGTAGGCATTTTGTCCGATTGTAGTTGTTGGATATAAGACAATATTTTCTTTTAGATTTTGTTTTTCATTGATGTATCGGAATCCAAATTTTTCTGCGCATTGAACTTGTATTACTGGAGCAAGCAAATTATTGTCAAGAATGTCTTTAAGAGACAAAGTCTTGTATTTGTCCAAACATTCTTTGATAAATAAGTGTTTCGGTGTACTTGCTGCAAATGCAGCTTGAATACCACACCCTGGCACTGATTTGGAATTTGTTAAGCGCTGATGGTTTTCATCAATGTTGTTTAAATAAGCTTGAATATCGGCGGGATTAAACTCTATTGCCGAAATGAAGTCTGCAGTGAATAAAGGCTCTAAATTCTTGTGAATAAGAACATCTGAATCAAGGTATATTCCACCTTCATTATATAAGGCGTATAGTCGGATGTAATCTGTTGCGAATGCCCACTTCTTTTGTTCTACAGCTTCTTTGACAATTTTCACCGAAGAAATGTCGAAGTTTTCTGTTGACCATCGCTTGATTTTATAATCAGGCATGTTCATTTCCCAGCTATCAATACACTTCAAAACACCTTTAGGTAAAGGGTCGTTGCTGAGCCAACAGTAATGAATAATCTTGGGGATCATACCATCAAATCAAATTTTTAATTAAAGCTAAAAATTGTTCAGCTTGTTTTTCTGGAGAGTAGTCGTTTTTGTATTTATTCGCGATTAGATTAAGCGATTCTGCACTAGGAGGATTGTCTAGAATGAAATCAATTTTTTTTGCCAGTGCGAACTCGTCGTCTGCGGGCTCGTAATAATTTAACAATCCCTGGGTTGTGTCTGGCAGAGCCTCACAAGTAGAACTTATTACGGGAACCTCGCACATGGCCGCCTCGATGGGCGTGTAGCCGAAACCTTCGTGCAGGGACGGAGTCACAAACAAGGCCGCGTTCTCGTAAACGTAATTTAGTTCCGCTTCTGAAAGATTTTGAAGATGAACGATGTTTTCTTCTAGTTGATGTTGCCTAATTAGTGGGATGATCTCTGTATTCCAGAAGGAAGTTGTCTTTCCGACGACGACAAGTTTGTACTCGCCTTTATAACGGCTTTCGCTATAGGCCTTAATTAGCGTCTGAATATTTTTGTGAGGTTGAAGCGTGTTTACGTAGAGAATGTATTTGCTCGGTAAACCGTCAATTTTTGTAGAACCCTCGCTAAGGGATACACTGTTGTAGATAACCTGGATTTTGTCATTAGAAATGTTCAAGTGCTGTTGAACATCTTTTTTCGTGAAATCAGAAATCGTGACCACAGCCGATGCTTGGCCTGCCAGTTTCTTGTAAAATGCCAAGTTTTTTTTGTTTGTGGCGCTGTTGCCAGTCTTTATTCCCTTTAAGTCGTGGATTACAACAATTTTTTTCTGGGGAATATCTGCGATTGTTCCTCTATCCTGGTCACTTGCAATAAGGACTGCATCGCAATTGATTTTAGAAAGAGTCTTTTTATATGTAGTTTGACTATACCAGTCGCTGGTAAAGGGAACTCTGTAGAGTAAGTAGTTTCGCTTTATTGTATGTACGTTAAAATTAGGGTACCTTTCTTTAAAACGAGCCTCTTGCGATTTATCTACGAGAATTTCGACATAGTCACGCTTTTTACTGTAAAAAGAGTCTGCAAGTCTTTCTATATAAGAAGTCACGCTAGCAAGATAATTCTTGCTGTTGATACTAGACATGTCGATTAGAACTTTCATTGAACAAAAAATAATTTATTTCTATTATTCATTATTAGAAAATGCAGGATTTATTATGCTGAATATCATCTTTGATGCGACTCTGATAACGAATGTTTTTAAGAAAGATGCTGCAAGAAGTGGAATTTTCTTTGTAGCCCAAAATTTACTGGATGAATTGCTATCTAGGAATGATTTGAACGTTAGCTTGTATTTTTCACCTGAGTATTATGCAAATGGAGTTCGTGTTTTTAGGGAATTGTATCCAAATGCAAATTATGCTCAAAATATGTCGTCGTATAAATTGTTGTGCGATGTGAATTTGAAATTCTGGCAAATACATGGAATGCTGTATCACAGAACTCTATTGAGAAAACCCTTTGCCCTCGGTATAGTTTTGACTCAGCGTTTATTGTCTTTTTTGGCGAAACGAAAAATTGATAGATTTAAATTTCAAACGGCAGATGTTTTTTTGTCTCCGGCATATAGAATCCCTGATGTTGTAAGAGAATTTTCTAATATTAGGTCTTTCTTGGTGTTGCATGATACTATTCCATTCAAATTTCCAACATATAATGATATTGGTTGGTCTCATTATTTACGCGAAATTATGAGGACGGGGAGAAAAGGGGATTCATTTTTTTGTGATTCAAAATGTACGCAACGTGATTTTATAGAATTATATCCTTTGGTTACGGAAGGTTCTTCAAAAGTTGTACCTCTTGCTGCAAATGAGAGCTTTTCTGAAAAGAAAGATTCTGTTTTGTTGGCGGGCGTCAAAAAAAAATATGGCATTCCTTACGAAAAAAAATACGTGTTTAGTCTATGCACTCTTGAACCTAGGAAAAATCTGATTCGTGCAATAAAATCTTATGTAAATTTTTGCAAAAAAAATGACATAAGAGATCTAGTTTGGGTTTTGGGTGGAGGTCATTGGGATAACTTTATTGGGAAACTGAAAAGAGAACTTGATTGGTTAGACGATGGTTTGAAAATGATAATTCGTGCAGGATATGTAGATGATGAAGATCTTTCTGTACTGTATAGCAATGCAGAATGGTTTGTATATACTAGTCAGTATGAAGGTTTTGGTCTTCCTCCATTAGAGGCTATGCAATGTGGCTGCCCTGTAATCACCAGCAATAATTCTTCCTTGCCGGAAGTTGTAGGTGATGCAGGAATAATGATTGACTGGGATAGCGATGAACAGCATGTCGCTGCTTATGAGAAATATTATTTCAATGAAAACTTGCGAAAAGAAAATTCAAGAAAAGGATTGGAGCGAGCGAAACTGTTTTCCTGGGAGAAAACTGTGGAGCAAATGGTTCGCGTTATGAAAGAAAATATGAGGACCTAATGGTATGAAAGTTTTGTATGTTCTCGTGAGCGATGATCATGATTTTTACTACGAACAAGCGGTTGCCTCGATTATTTCGTTGAAGCATGTGAAACCAGCTGCCTCTATTTCTTTGCTAGTTGATGATAAAACCGATAAAAACCTTGTTGGTGCTCGAGTTTCTATAAAACAATTTATAGACGAGTATAATGTTGTTGAATTAGATTCTCAAATGAGTCCAATGATTCGTTCACGCTATTTGAAGACGTCTATGCGTGAACATGTAGAGGGAGATTTCCTTTATGTTGATGTTGATACAGTGTGGGCTGAACCTTATGACGAATCTGATTTTATCAAGGATATAATGGCCGTTCCTGATGGCCATATAGAGTTGAAAGAGCATTCTTGTAAAGACTTTATATATGACCAAATAGAAAAGGCTTCTTTTTCTCCACCTGCTAAGTGGTACATAAATAGTGGAGTTCTATTTGTTCGAGACTCCCAATATACTAGACATTTTTTTGCTAAATGGCATGAATATTGGAAAAAATCATGTTTGAATACAGTCTGTATAGATCAACCGGCTTTGAATCAGGTAAATAGTGATTTGGGGAATACTATTTCGTTGTTGCCGGATAGCTATAATAGTCAAATAGGAAGATGCATAAAAACACTAGCTTCTGCTAAAATAATCCATTATTTTTCATCATGGGAGTCTATAGCTTCATTTAAGCCGTCGTACAAATTTTTGAAAAAAGATTTTTTGTTAAAAGTACGCAGCAATCCTTATGATGAAGATTGTTTGAATAGTATATATCATCCTAAAGAGGCCTTTGATGATATAACGTTCATTGTTAATAAAGAGATGACTCAGTTTTGGGAATCTAAGTTATGTGTAGATTTGCTTCGATTGGAACAGTCGGATAATTCCGCTGATGAGAGACTTTTTAAAATTTTGCGGTGGTGTACTAAAAATATTCCCAAATGGTATTATAGAATAATTCCCTATTTATACCCTTTTTATCGAGTCTTTAAACGATGATTGTTTATGGCAATGAACGAAACTTTTTGCAGAAGGTACTTTAAGATAGTTTCGCTATTTCTAGTCGGTTTCTTTGGAAAGGTTCCATAACGAGTCTAATTTATATGTATCTATTTATGTAAAGAACCTTTTTAAGATGGAATTTTTTCGTAATAGCAAAGAACTGGTGTATGACATTATTGCAATAATTAAAGTCATTATGGGTATCGTTGCCAGTGAAGTTTGTGATACCGATGTCCAATTCAAATATTTATCGAAACATTCCAAAAATAAGGCATGAATCAAATAGGCTCCGAAAGTACTTTGTGAAAGAACCGAAATGAATTTATTTGAAAAATTTAGATTGTACCTGAAAAATGTGAATATGGCTAGACTTTGAAATAGTGCAGGAATTGAAAGAAAATTGAAAAATCCTTTGAAAAGAGTGATTCTAAAAAGGCTTTGAGTGAAAGTCGCATACAGAATGAAGCAAAAAGAAATGATCCCTAATGCGTATAAAAACTTTCTGATTTTATTTGAAATACCCTGTGAACTAATCAAGTAGCCCATCACAAAGTAGAGAGTATACCCTGCGGTGAATGTTAAGTGCGTGTTTTGGGCTATTTTGGGGGAGTCTATATAGAATGGGATATGTAGTATGTGTGGGAAAAAGGAAAAAAATAGCCAAGGGCGAAGAAATGATGCAAAGAATGCTAATCCTACAAAATAGATGGCTAAAGTGCTGTCGTGAATTATTTTACGCAAGAATGGGGTGATTGCATAAAGGCCGATAATCATGTACAGAAACCATAAATGAGAATGGCCCTTTATAAAATGATTTAGGTAATCCCAAGGACCGCCATCTACCGCCCATAGCGTGTATATGAACGACCAGAATAATAATGCCGTGAAGATTCTAAAAATATTTTTCTTGTAGATGGTTGCTATTTGAATTTCCTTCTGTGGATTTAGGAAAATTGCTCCAGAAATCATTACAAATGTTGGTACGCACCATAGAAATAAACTTTCGAAAGATATGCCCCAAAACCAATCCAAAGAACCAATTGCATTTGTACAGTATCGGTATGCAACATGGTATCCGCATACTGCAACAAAGCTTGCAATTCGTAGAGTGTCTAGGAATGGAGTGTGGAGTTTCATTTAAGATTCAATATGGTTGAAATTACTTCTTCCATTTTTTCGATTTCGTCATCCGTCAGTTCCGAGAAAAAGTCGCGTCTGCTTTTAGATAGCTTGCCACCATTTTGCTGGACAAACATGATGAACTGGTTTGCCTTTTTGTCTGGCATGTCAACGATTTCGCGCATCTGTTTTCTGATGGAGTCGTATCGCTGCAGGTACGAAAGTTCTGCTTTCCATTCTGTTTGAATCGTGGTCTGTACGACCTTCTGGAATTCCTCGACAATCAAGGTAAAGTCCATGAAACGGTAAAAGTCAGCAGTGTCGTTTGTAACCTTGACTTCACCTGTTTCATTGATGCTGTAATCGATTTTGGGCATTATTCTCGAAGACACAGATTCAAGCATGGAATCGTATGTTCCGGAATTTTTTAGCAGTACTGCGGAAACGGGAAAGATGACCTTGGGTGGAGTGAACGTTTTCCTGGCAAGCACATGGTGCAAAAGGTAGCGGTGCGTTCTGCCGTTTCCATCGTCAAATGGATGCAGGAATACAAAGGCAAAACCGATGATGGCTGCTGATACTACGGCGTCACAATCGGCGCTGCAAAGACTCTGTGCAAATTGAAGATATGCGCCCATCAATTCGGGAATATCTTCCGGCCTTGGCGCTATGTAGTGAACTCGCTCTTCGGTGGGGGAAAGTGTTTCGCCTACATACACTTGATCGTTGCGCCATGTGTTTTGAGCATATCGCTGATCGACAATTTTTTCCTGCACCTTGCAGAGGCTTTCTTGGGAAAGGCAATCCTTTTCAACCTCTTTTAACAGATTGACGAAATCGTCCATTCGCTTTTGGCTTGGCGTTTCACGTTCAATGGCGAAGGATGACTTGGTCTCCTTGATGTACAGGTATTGGACGGCTCGGTAAAGTAGCTCGGGAGAGTATTGAGACAGTAGCTGATCGGATTGTTCCTTCAGGACTTCCGCACGGAATTCCTTTACGGAGGGCGTAAGTCGCACCAGGGGGCAAAAATATCTGTTGCCGGGGAGGTTGTTCAGTATTCTCTGTCGTCTTTCCTTTGCGGAGTTCTTGCTTGGTAATGCGAACTGCACGTCGCCATCCAACAGTTCTACAAACACTCCTGTGGTCACGTCTTCGAGAGGCAATGTTTTGCCTGTAAGGAATTCGTACAGGAACCAAATTCTGCGGCAATATTTTCCGGTTGGCTTTGACTGGACTTCCTTGACGAACTCTGCCTCAGGGACCTTTGCGAAAAACGCCTTTAGAATTTCTAGGTTGACGCCTTCGTATTTCAGGGCGAAATTCAAGTGGTTTTGCCAGGTGTCGTCAAAGGCGTGGCGCCACTTTGGAAAGAAGATTTCTGTTTGACCGTAAGACGTGCGCTCGGATTTTGTCGAGGATTCCGTGAAAAAACAACGGACCAGAGGCTGCGGAACCTCAAGCTCGTACTTTTCAATCAAAAATTGATAACCAGCGCCGTTCATTTTCAAAAATTCTTAATTTCTTTCAAAAATATACTAAATTTTGGTAGATTTTTCAAAAAATATTAATTTTTGTTGGCGCGGAACAGCTTTGATTTTACTGAAGTTTAATTGCTGTAGATGATGAAAATTAGTTCTATTTCAAAAAAATGAGCATGAAGGGATGCCTTCTTCCTATTTTAGCCCTCCGTCGCCGGAATCCTTTGTACTATGGAGATTTTGCAGCGGAATCTCTATTACGAGAATGCAATTTTAAAAGACTCATTTTTTCTGCAATTTCTTTGGACCGAATATTTGCAAGGAGTTCTGGATCAATTTTTAAGGTGGACAATTCTTGATGCAGAATAGGGTTGTATGGTCCCCCGAGATATAAGATTTCTTTGTCTTTTCCGAAAAATGGAGTGATATCTTCCTTCATGTAAATATTGAATGTTACGCCATATAGAGTAATAGTTTGAATAATAACGTTTCCTAGGGAAGCTCTACTTTGTTGATAGCACAAAATAAGATCATCTCTGGGTTCTCCTTTTATAGTGATTTTGTCAGCTGTAATTGGATATGAAAAAAAAGGCAAAGGCTTGTTGTTTAGTAAAAGATCTCTTATTCGCTCTTGATTTTTTGTGCCTAGATAATATTTATCAAAAAAAGATGACTGAGGAATAATACTTAAACGCCAAATAATAGATAATATGGCTTTATGAATTTTGTCAAAGTTGAAGTTGGATGCAAATAATAACGAATTGCTTTCAGGGCTTTTTGAAATCCTATCACTACCATTTTGAATTTCTTTAAGAAATGTTCCAAGTTCTTTTTCGTAGTTACAAAAAATTTCCTCACAATCATCGCAGAGGAGATACGTTTTTATTCCACTTTGTACAAAGCGTAAAGGTGTATTTGAAGTTCCGATAGGTAAAGACCGTCTTATGTTGTCTTGAACGGGAGCATAGGCGAATTTTGGTATAATGTGAGATTCACGCAGTGGTTTGTTTTGTAGGCATAAAGCACAATTACTCATAATTTAAAAATTCCTAATTTTCACGAGTCTGCTCGTAATTTTTTACAAAGCAGTCCTTTGGAATGTGGCAAAAAAATATTTTCTTTGGCATGACTGTTCTTCAATGGAAATATACAATGATGTGTGCGGGGAAGCAATGGGGGCAATAGATGGGTTACTTGCTTGATTTGGCTTCTTCCTGCATCTTTTGCCTTGTGTTATCTAGTTGTTCAATGATGTCTTCTTTGAATTTGCGTAGTGGGTATTGCTTGTCTCCTGCACCGAGGGGGAGACCGAGAATGGTTCGTTTGATTCGTTTTGTATAAATTTTGGCGACTTGATTGACTGTGTCGTCCAATGCTTGGGTGCTTAGTTGTGCATTGACAATGAGCTTGGTTATTTCGTCAATCTTTGGTTTGGAGTAGTTGCGGTAGCGAGTAAGTAGATCTTCAAGCTCGATTTTGTGACAAGAGTACAATTCGTTTAGATGAAAAGCTTCAATGGAGTTGTGAATTTTATCTTTTATTGGAGAATCGTTAACTTTTATGCCGACTGATATCACGTCGTTTAATGAAGTTTTGCTTTTCGGAGTATCTAAAAATTCATCTTGTTTTGGTTCCTTGTAAAAAACATGGAATTTTGCATAGGATTCGCCCTTAGAATTTTTATCCTCAAAAGATTCTGCATATGGGTATAGGGTTGAAATGAAATTATCTTTTGCTATTAATGCCTTTTTTTTCTTTATTTTATCATCCTTTAAATATTTGTTAAATACATTGCTTTTTTGTTGATTACAAAGAGAGCAGGATGGTATAAAATTGTATAGCGAGCAAGATAAATAAGGGTATTCTTCTTTTGGATAGAAATGGTCTATTTGTGGACGTCCATTCCCATCACTTATGGTGAAGATGTACTGACGACCACAATACGGGCAAACATTTGTGTTTAAAGTTTTTGTAAAAGAGTAAGCATTCCAGTTTTTTATTTGAGGAACCTCCGATAAGGCAACTCCGTTAGAAAATGCTTCGTAACCAAAGTATTCAAGCATTATTTGATGAACTGTATGTTTTTGGGGTGATTTCCATCCCCTTTTTTTAATGCTTATCTTGTTATCTTTTTTATTGAGGTATTTTTTTCTAATATCATTATCTTCTGCTATATAGTCTAATAAACTAGAATTGTTTTTTGCTTTTGGTTCATTTTCGGCGAGAATGAGACTATGTAAAGCGTCTTTATTCCAACCGAAAATATCCTCTAAAAAGGAGAAAACATCCCTTTTTCCATTTTTAAGTGGTTTGACTAAAGGAATTTCTTTTTTTTGAACATAATTCCAGAACCATTTCCAATGAAGGGTTTCTATTTCAGTTCTGATTTGGTCATCTATCTCTATTTTAATCATCGTTAGCCTCTATTTCTTCAATAAGGCTTCTGATGACAGGGTCGCCGATAGATTTTAAAATGGCATCAGCTTCTTGATCTGACATGTGGGTCTTCTTTCCCTGTCTTTTGCGGATAAGTTCTTTTAGTTTTTCTTCTGCAAATTCACCAATAGTCTTTTCCATAAAGAAAGAACTGTACATCATGTCGCCGATATTCTGTGCGAAAGTTGGCTTCCTGCGTTTTTCTTCAATAGCACATCCATCTTCAAGATATAAAATATTTTCTGTGGGAATGTCGGAAAGAATGAACGGAGAATGAGTAATTATAAAGATGTTGTATGAATTGTTATTACCTGTTTCCAAATCCACTAGTAGGTCAATTATTTTTTTTATAAATACCCTTTGCATTTCTGGATGCATGCATATTTCAACTTCGTCAAAAACTAAATTGAAATTGTTGTATTTGGGTCGACCACTTTTATTTGAAATTGATACCAAGTTCATTAAGTGATATGCATGTATAGAGAATGTTTGTAAAAACTGGACTTCTCCTGAACTCATTTGATTGTATGGAATCTCTATTGGATTTCCCATTTCATCTGTTATAATGTTTTCGTTTTTGTCAATTTTATTTAAATATAATTCCCAATCAAAAAGCGCTGGAGGAAGACAGTCGTCATAAATTTGAGGGGATAAATAATCATCGGCTGTTTGCGGACGATGTTCTATAGGCTCTTCGTCAGTTTTACCATCTGCATTATAGAAAACGGATTTTTCATTAAAATATTGAGTAAAATTCTTTTTGGTTATTTTTTTTAGGTACGTTCCTTTGGCTAAACATAGAAAGTTGACTAGTCGCCTTATTTTTTTTGTTATATGAGAAGGATCCTTTAGCACAAATTGTAGCAAGTCGTTAATTTGAGATGCGGCTCCTTCAATTTGAACAAAATTTTCACCATAGTGAAGATTGAGAACCTCTTTAAAGTCCTTGTAAGCGTCATATTTTTTTGTTATTTTATAAAGTTTCAGTTTAATGTAGGCTACACAGTAACAAAAATTTTCGAATTTTTCGTAATCGTTTAATTTGATTTCTTCAGTTTGGAGATTAGGTAGTTTAAAGATATTCTGGATTGCGAGCCCGAAATCATCATTGGTTTTGCGTAAAAAATCAAGGATAAGGCTCTCTTTCGGAATTGGACGAGGGTTGTTTATGTTTTCGAATTCTCGTAGGAAGTCGTCTAAGTAATATTGGAATTTTTTTGCATTAAGTTTTATTTCTAGGTGACTAAATTTGTATGGTCTAAAAAAATATCGTTTGGGAATGTCTATCGTGTCTATGGAAATGAATAATGATGCAACTCGTTCTTTTGATAATTTGAATTCATTTGATAAATTGATGTTTCCATTATGACGATAAGGGTTTAAAACTAGAGATCTTATATAGCCGTCATTTTTGTGGAAAATAGGTGAAATCCAGCTGTGCGGATATGCTGCTTTGCAGTCGTGATCTATAAATTCCTTCTTTTGTTCTATCCGATTTATATCGTCTTTATCGGCATAAAAATAAATTTGTCTCTTGTAATTGTCATCTACAAAAGACTGCATTGAATAGTTTGAAACGATTGTGTAAAAGAAGTTATCTACAATGCTGGATATTTCGGAATCGTTGAATCTTTGCTTTGCTAAAGGTTTTTCATTGCCAATATTGTCAAGAGTAGCTTCAAATATGGTTGTGTTTTCTGTTTTATCTTGTAATTCAACTAGAGCATAACGACTTTTTAACTCGTATGAATTTTTGTTTAATTGAAAATAAAGCTTAAGAAATAAGCCTGGAACATAATATAACTCATCTGCACCGGGTCTTTCTCTTTTATGTCCTCTTTCAAACATGTAGCAGAAATTATTAATGGCCATGTACATCAGGTCCATTAGGGTACTTTTACCGCTACCATTTTTCCCTACGATGGCTTGGATGTTGATGTTCTTTTTGAAGAAATTGTCTCCCGAATTCTATTTGCAAATGCATAATCCGAGCGGAATCTGAAGGATGCAAAAAAGGCCCCCAGATGGGAGCCAGCTAGGATAACTAAATTGCAA
>NZ_FRAX01000032.1 GCF_900142465.1 Fibrobacter sp. UWH6 | reverse complement strand
AGCTGGTCCATCATCTTGCGGAACAGGTCGCGGTCTTCAGCGATATCGATGGAATCGATGCTGGTACCGAGAATCTTCACGCCTTCGTCGCTGAGTGCGCGGGCGATGTTCAGCGGAGTCTGGCCACCGAACTGCACGATAACGCCAGCGGGCTGTTCCTTCTTGTAAATCTGGAGAACGTCTTCGAGGGTAACCGGTTCGAAGTACAGCTTGTCGCTGGTATCGTAGTCGGTAGAAACGGTTTCCGGGTTGCAGTTCACCATGATGGTTTCGTAACCCATTTCGCGGAGAGCCATTGCAGCGTGGCAGCAGCAATAGTCGAATTCGATACCCTGGCCGATTCTGTTCGGGCCACCGCCGAGGATCATGATCTTCTTCGGGTTGTTGGTAGCGGTAGATTCGTCCTTGCAATTGTAGGTAGAATAGTAGTAGTACTGGTCCTTCACGCCGCTAACAGGCACTGCGCACCAGCCTTCAACCATGCCAAGCTCGATACGCTTTGCACGAACGTCCTTTTCACGGATGCCGAGGATCTTTGCAATGTACTTATCGCCGAAGCCGTCCTTCTTGGCCTGGATCAGGAGTTCGTCAGAAGGCATGCGACCCGGAGTCTTGAGCATCTTTTCTTCAAGTTCAACCAGTTCGCGCATCTGCTGCACGAAGTAAGCCTTTTCGTAAGTAGCTGCGAAAACTTCTTCGTCGGTTGCGCCCTTACGGATAGCTTCGTACATCTGGAAGTGACGTTCAGAAGAAGCGGTCTTCATCATGTCGAGAAGTTCTTCCTTGGTCTTCTTGTTAAAGTCCTTAGCAAAGCCAAGACCTGCACGGCCGTTTTCCAGACCGCGGATTGCCTTCTGGAGGGTTTCCTTATAGGTCTTACCGATAGCCATGACTTCGCCCACAGCCTTCATCTGGGTGCCCAGGCAGTCATCAACGCCGCGGAACTTTTCGAATGCCCAGCGAGCAAACTTCAGCACAACGTAGTCACCGCTCGGAGTATACTTTTCGAGGGTGCCGTCGCGCCAGTAGTCCATCTGGTCGAGGGTCATGCCTGCAGCGAGCTTTGCAGAAACGAGAGCGATGGGGAAACCGGTTGCCTTGGAAGCAAGAGCGGAAGAACGGGAGGTACGGGGGTTGATTTCGATAATCACCACGCGACCAGTCTTCGGGTCGTGTGCGAACTGAACGTTGGTACCGCCGATCACGCCGATAGCTTCAACAATCTTGAAAGCGTCGGTCTTCAGCTTTTCTTCAAGCTTCTTGTCGATGGTGAGGAACGGGGCTGCGCAGAAGGAGTCGCCAGTATGAACGCCCACCGGGTCAATGTTTTCGATGAAGCAGATAGCGATCATCTGGTTCTTGGAGTCGCGAACCACTTCGACTTCCAGTTCTTCCCAACCGAGAATGGATTCTTCGATGAAGCACTGGTGAGTCATCGAAAGTTCAAGACCGTTACCGCAAATGGTACGGAGTTCTTCGACGTTGTAGCAGAAGATTTATTCGGGCGTTCCCCACTGGCGTGGGTCGGGCTTTATTGCAAGGCCACCCGTGCGCACCTTCGGCACGCCCGCGCAGCTCTTGCAACGGCACCACAGTGCCGCCCCAAGGGGTCACTATCCCTAACGCAATTGAAATTGTAAATGTAGTCTACCTTTTTCCAACATTCACTTCAACATCTAGCTTAATATCATCATCATTATTATTTTTCAGCAACAACGAATAAGTTTTTCCGCCACCTGTTATGATTTGATCAAAAGATCTTGTATTTCTCTGTTTTACCTTTGATTTTTCCGTGAGATTTAGCGGTTCACCTCGGTCTCTTAAATTATCTAACAGGACTCTTTCGACAAGATATGCTGAAAAGTCTTTATCTGAAGAAACCTTAATTGTTTGAGATGCATTTGAAACGGGCAAATCAATTCTAGCGAATTTATTTTTACTGATAATCATTACGCCCTCCAAGATTCATCATGGTCATTAAAAGAAAAACCATCAGAAGAAGCTTTTGTCAATTGTTTTAACTTCTTTAAAAATGATTTTAAAAAGAGGAGAGGAAACAGCAATAACGCCCCTTTCCAATATTCGCTTATAAATTTGACAAAACCATAAATACGATTCAAGTAGAGTTCTTGATGAAGGCAAACGCCTCTTACAAGATAATACATAATTACAGCGAATACAATTAAAACAACTGTCGCTTCAAAAAATGTCGTTACATAAAAAAAGATTTTTCGAAGACCTTCAGATATCTTCTGAAAAAGAGATTTAGGTTGTTCATCCTGCAGTAATTGAATGGGAGAAGCAACATCTGCCGCTGAAATTAAATCATCTTGACTTTCATTTGCCATAATTAGCTCCTTTTTACAAAAAATATCTTATATTCCAAAAAATGTCAATAGATAAGTTCGGGAGTATTTTTCCTTATGTGGAATTTTTCCACTGATTTTTCACGATTCCAGCAGCGAGTCCGGGGCGGCTGCGTCGCTGTTCTCGCAGAGAAATCCTAACTCAAACAACTGCGTTTCTAAATCAGAAGATGTCTCCTGAAATTTCTGGGGCATTCTCCGCAAAGAAATGCTGGACATAGAGTTAATATAAGATAATTATTCGCAACTAAAATTTACTCTACTACAAATCCGTATTTCTTTTTCAATTTTATACGAGCTTCTTTTGTTGTTTTTTCAGGAGGTAATTTCGTAACAGCAAATTCTAAAGCTTCTTTTTTATTAGTAAAAAAACAATTTAAGGAAGCCATACACAACATTCCTTTTTCAAATTTGTAAAATGTCAGACCTCTTACCGGAACAACATCCAACTCATCAATATCATCCCAAGAGAAAAACATTTCTTTATCAAATAAAGATATTAAGAACAATTTCGTCTTTCTCTTCACTGTAATTCCTGAATTATCAAAAGTTATTTAAAAATTCGGAATAAATGAAAATACAACTATTCCAAAAACAACAAGCATTAAAACACACCAAAAAAAGAATTTGACAGATTCAATATTCATCCCGACATTGTACATATCAAAAAAGACCTAAGTACGCCACAAAATGGCAATCCAGCAAAAACAAAAAAAGGTATTATTGCATAAATAAACATAGGCATTTTAAAGAAAGATTTGTACCTCACCTCAATCATTTTCAATCACTCCATACTATCTAAAATTTTATTTCCAATAAAACTCATTACAGAAGCCTCAGCTGTTATACCCAATGACAGTAGAATGGTTCCAGCAACAGTTGGAGGATTGGCAGTTAACAAAACTCCTGCTAAAATTGCACCAACAGTTGTTGTGAGATCCCTCGTGTTTGACAGTCAATCGTCCAAGTTCGTCGTAATGGTAACTCGAATTCCTTGTGCCGGACATTTCTGTCAGGCGACCTAGATTGTCATAGACGATTGGAAACGGCATAATAATCATTCAACAATATGCCAGTCACCATTTTTTCGAGTTATTTTATAAATCTTGTATTGAGATTTTAACGTTTTCATGTTTTCCGTTTTGTAAATACGCCCCCATCGGTCAACAATATCCATTTTACCAAAATCGTTAAAATCAACAATAACATCCATTGTGTCGCAACCATGCCCAGTATGCTTCATTCTACAAACATTTTTTGCATTACGTCTGTAAAATTCCGCTCCATATTCATTTTTTGCATACTTATTATTTTTTTTTGAAAATAGCTTGTCACATCTCCCGGCTCCCAGAAATGCAATTGGATGTTCATCTTTTTTCCAAATCAATTTAGAGATCAATTTTATATCCGTCAAATCCATTCCTTCTGGATATAGAATTTCTCCATAACTTACAAACTTGTAAGTTCTTAATTCCCATTCTTTTTCATCACATTCTTTATTATCTAGGTTATAGGAATTTATATCAAAAAACCATTCAAAATCATCATTCAAATTTTTGTCAGTCAATGTAATCTCGTCAAATTTATCACCTTCTTCATCAAACAATTGTATTTCGATGTTATGCCATCCACCAAGCGGTCTCGCAATTAAAGTTCTTAAAGACTTATCGCCATCAAGTAATTCAATTGTCAACCGACCAACCTTGATGCTTTCTTTCAGTTGTATTTCTTTATTAGAAAACGAAATTAGTGTATCCTTAGAACTCCCTGAATTCTCTATTTTCACCGTAATATTTGACCTGGCATCAAACGTTCCTTTTATAATAAGATAGCGTTCAAAGCTACACCCATAAAAAGAACATAAGAACAATACTATCGGCACTCCAAAATTAGTAACTCGTTTTACCATATTTTTCCGCCTCATACTCATAAGTACCTTCAGTACTATAACTTTCTTTATTCCCAATTGTCATATAATCATAGACCGTTCTCGCATAAAACTGAAGAGTTCCATCTCGAACTTGTTGCATATAATGAATGCCCTCATGTACGCTAACATTTTCTTCACCCATAACAAGAAGATTCCTTCCCAAAGTTATTCCAGATGATCTTAACACATTTTTTTGAATCCATCCCCACGCACCCCCACTTCTTCTTACAGAACCATAAGGTCCTATAATAAGGTTATGTTTATCCGCATACTCCGCTTCTTTTTTCAGTTTGTCACTTTTTGGAACAGCATATCCAAAGGCCCCTATTTTTACAAGCGCACCAACACTTCCACTTATCCCTCCTAACAACGCTCCCTGTACCGCCGCATCATTATTCCAAGCACCGTTCCTCATTAGGCTCCCTAAGCCACCTCCAAGATAGCCTAAGGCCGCGCTACGGACTCCAGAATATGCTGTTTCTGCTAATACATTTTTCACGATTCCTTCCCCCAATACGGGTTGGTATCCAGGAATAGCCCCACCTAAAAGACCTCCTAGTGCAGCGCCACCAAAGCCACTCCAAGAATAGCCTCCGTCATTCATCCATCCTGTAGCAGCATATTGGAGAGAGCTCTCTACTGTACTCCAGAACATATTGTTAAAAATTGCATAACTATAGGAAGCTGCATTTGCGGTTTCGGCACCAGCACTAGCAATCATAGCGCCCCCTTCAGCAGCCACCGAAGCCGTTCCAGAAATACCACTAGCCACAGCAGCAACGCCTCCACTAATTGCTCCAGAGATTGCCCCAACTGCAGCTCCTTTTAAAGTTCCTTGAGCCACGGCTCTACCACAGCTAACTTCACTTGCACCGCTACAATTAACGGCAGACACAGAGGCTCCTATCGCAGCACCTACAGCAGCTCCAATCGCAATCGCTGCTGTCAAACTTTCTCCGTTCGGGTCAATGTAGTTTATCGGGTCGCCACCGTAAGTATAGGGGTTCGCAAACTGTCCTGCAGGGTCCGGCGTAAGCCATAGTCCAAAGAGCGGGTCGTAGAATCTGGCCCCGAAGTAATACTTGTTTATGTCGGAATCAAATTCCTTGGACTGCCAGCGTCTTGAATCTTCGGCATTGTCGTGTGCCAGGTCAATTAGCGTTCCGTATGGGTAATAGGCGTATGCACTCTGGACTCCAGATGTATTTGCATAGCCCCTTATATTGCCCTGAGCATCTGTCACAGGGAAATAGGCCGAACCATCTTTACGATAGCCTCCAGCAATCAGGTCCTGCCGAACTAGGGAATAAGGCATTCCCAAGCCATCCCGATGGTAGACACCGACTCCACTTAGAGTCGCATCCCCATAATTCGAACTTCCACTATTATAATTAAAATACACTCGCTGTCCATTTTCATCATAGGCCATATATATTCGGCCCAATTCAGAGGACGCGTAATTTTCCAAATTATCTTGTGTTATTCCAGCAGGAACTTCAGGATACAAGCGGACACATTCAGGCAGAGCCCTTGTATCAAGTTCATACGCCGAACTTGCATAACGGTCTAGCCATACATTTCCGGCTGCATCATAGGAATAGTACTCAAACGGAGTATAACTCCTACCCGAAATTGTCATGCCATAAGGTCTATAGTAGCCCTGATGGTTCTGAGAACCATAGTAATACCCTACAGCTTGGGAACCTTCGTGTTTGACAGTCAATCGTCCAAGTTCGTCGTAACTATAACTTGCATTTCTAGTTCCGGACATTTCCGTCAGACGGCCCAGATAGTCATAGGTATAGCCAGCATTTTCTACAACTCGGCCTACAGTTCCCGCATCAGCCCACACTCTTGCCACGGTTGACTGTCGCACAGACAAGGGATTTTCATACGATATGTTTTCAGAATAAAGCTCCGTAGAGCCGTTCCTATAGTCTAGTACAACGGGTCTTCCGTATACATCGCGCCGAACGGTTTTTGCAAACACCTCAGTCCCCGCATCGTAATAATGTTTGGATACAACATTCCCATTTGCACTGTACGTATAGCTAGCCAACATAGAATTGCCTTCACGTGTTTCAACGAGGCGTCCCTTGTTGTCATAAGTTCTAGTCCTTGTTGACTTTTGCGTCCAACCGCTTCCAGCCCATTCCGAATAGGTCGAAGAAGCCAGTTCGTCGGACAAGTTATAGACATAGGACAATTGTACCGCTGGGACATCATCAAACAGATAGACGACCCACTGTCTTGACATGCGCCCAATGCGGTCATAGGACTTCATTTTTATGGATACCGGATTACCTTCACCGTTGTAGGCAATGATAGCCCCAACATCATAATCGCGTATTCCGTCCATCTGAGACAGAATGTTTCCAAGCAGCGAGCTGTTCAGGTTTACCCCGTATAGGGTCAATGTATCGGATGTCGGCTTTCCGTAAACTGTGCGGACTATGGGAGTAAGAGCTGCGGAAGCAATCGCCGTATTTGGGGCAGCAAAGTCATGACCGCCATGTACTTCGCCGATTGCGACAACACGCCCTTCGCCGTCATATACATTCGCCATAAAGTAGTTGTTTCCCAAAGCCTTCTGGCGAGCGTTTCTCGTAAACCTTAAATTTCCCAGGGAATCATAGGCATATTCCACCAGGCCACGGTCATTGGATTTTTTCGAGAGCAGGCGACCCATGGCATCATAGTCCATCGTATCCGCAAATGCAGGGAAATCCCTAAGATACGACCGAATCAACCTGTCATAGCCGTCATACTCGTTCATGACAACAAGTTCATTCTCGCCATCGTATGTCCACGTCGATACAGTCCTGTTTTTCTCGTCCGTTACACTTTGCGTATAACGTCCTTCAGCATCGCGGGATATCGTCAAATGCTTTCCACCTGGGTTCTTGATTCTTTTCCTGAAATTATCCGATATATCTCCTTCGTTCAAATAATTCAAATGCAAAAAGTCTGTCTCAACAGAAGCCGGCAAACCGTATGCTTCCTGGACCTGTTGCTGAAATTCAAAAGAACGCCTCGCTATACCGGCATTCCTTCCAAACGACCCAGATTCATTTCCGTAACGCGGTTCGAATTCAGTAAAGGCATTGCTCTCTGCATTCGGTTTGTCCGTTGAATCGGTTCCGTCGTAGTAATTGTTCGCGGCAACCACACAGGCTTCGCAAGCCATATCCATATACACGAAAGTTGTCGTGTCGAGTACAAACGACATCGGTTCATACTTCGTCTTTCCGAGAGCATCGCTATATACGGCAGATACGATATACTTTCCGTTAGAAAGAGAATCCTGCGTCTGCACTGTTGTTCCAAATGCATCCTTAAAAACCGCAGATGTAAACTTTCTTGCATTTGGCTGATTGATGGGGTCAAGATAGGTGTCTGTTTTTACCATTTCCGGGACGACATCAAGCGTTCTTGCCTCGCAAGGTGCAAATTTGATGATCACATTCACATTTTCATGCATCGCCGTGATGTCAAAATCAATTTTTGAATACGGTCTGTCTCCATAAGCCTTGAAAAGTTTTACATATTCATTTGAGTCCCTCGCAGCATTAAATGACTGATTCATGGAAGGCATTTTCGAAATAATTTCACCATTAAGAACAATGATTTTTCCATTCACCGTAATCCGTTCTATAGACGAGCCAGCCTTGCTTGTTATTGATGCGGAAACTTTTTCGCCGTTATACAGATTAAACGGAGAAGTGCCCGAAGGGGTGTTCATTGATACACGGCCACTTCCCGTAATTGAAAATGTCAATTGATAAGGTTTAGGTGGCAGAAACTGGATTGACGGAAGCTGCTTTAGATTATAGACAATCCGACCTATTCTAAATGCCATATTCTGGTTTTGTGGATAAGCCAGCTGAAACTTGAAAGCGGGAGCAGATCTGGTTACATAAGGCGATGTATAGAAAGGTCCCCCCCACTGATTGGTATAATCATCTGGAGTAAATACTTTCATTATCTGGTTCATCTTCATGGATGGATATCCAGCATAGACAGTTCCCTGAAATTCGTCAAAAAACCAAATACAGAGACTATCGTCAACATCGACCGGATCAAGCATCTTAACTTCTATATTGCGGATTCCGCCAACTACAGGATACTCTCTAGAATAATCATAAGCAAGGAGTCCTCCTGCCTGCGAAGATGTTCCCATATTTACTAAAAGACCATCTCCCGTCCCGTTTGGTTCAGTAATAGAGACCCCGGCCCCGTTAAATGATTTCGCTATCCACCCAGGTCTCAAACCATTCGGCCCATAAATATCCATTCTGGTTACTTGTTTCTTCTCCGGACGCGTTTTTACAGTTCCGTTATACAAGATCGGAAGCATCCAATTAAGCAATTCCGGTTTGGCGTGAGCAACATCGTTTTGCCATAGCTGAACCTGAATTTCGCCGTCTATAAAGAAAGTGGACTGGACCGAATAGTATTTCCCCCTATACAGAAACGGCCCCATTTCTACAATGGTAAGATAGTTCGAATTTGCATCAACAAAAGACTTCCATTTAAATGAGCTACCCATGTCGACTTCGACAGAGACCGGTTGTAAATACGGTTCAATATCCCTATCAAGACCATTAGTCAAATTTCCGAAAGAAATACGGCCATCGGCAAAAATGGTAAGATTCGAATATGTTCGCGACATATACGTAAATTGATTTGCGTCAGGAAGGCTGAGGACAGTCCCGTTCACCGAAAAAGTCATAATTTCCGCATCCGACATGTCAATCCAACTGGGAAGCGCTCTGTGAATTTTGCCATCGCTATATCGCTGGGCTATGACATCCGCAAAGGAAAAACCGACTATCAGGAATAGAAGAATTAGTATCTTTTTCATTTTTTTTCACTCCTATTCAATTACGGCATCCGCCTGTACATATAGATTTTTAGCCCAAATCAAACCTTCCCACCTAGATTGAGTAGCAAGGCTCACGGATGCGAACGGAGCGACAAGAATGGACGCAAAATCAGAATAGACACCGAAATACATAAAGTCGGTAGTATTCGTATAAAGGAATACATTTTCCGCTCCTCCAGGAGAATTATAGAGACCCACACGGTCAGCAATGCTGATGCCATTTTGCACCCACAGCCGAACAGGGCCATCAAAGTACACCCTGGCATCAGGTTCTACGACAAAGGAGTCGAAATAATATTCACCTTCCTCAAAATGTATTTCCGAATTTGCATAGGCATGGAAATCCTTATATGCTCCAAAAGATATCGTTGCCGAATCATTCACACCGACTATGAAATCTGTTATTCCCGTAACGAAATAATTTACAGGAATGTCTGCAATATGAACATCCCTATGTTCAATTCGCCCATGAGAGGCTCCATCCTGCATATATAGATTTCCACCTAAGGTAATATCCTCGACATTTGAATTGGACCGTAACAAGACATCCCCTTCAACAGTCATCTGTGCAAGAATATTCGCTCCTGCACAGACCTCGACCGTTTCTCCAACAACTTCATCAGCAGAAATCGAAGCACGGTCATAAAGGGCCATGTATCCTGTAGCATAGACCTTGTGCCCTAACAAATTCCTATACGGTAAAGGAATATTCTCATTTTCGTCGACTCCGCTGTCATCGTCATCATTTTCATTCTTGTTCTCGGCAATGTTGTCATCCTCAACGAAAATAACCTGCTTATTTCCATACTCATCTTCCAAGAACAAAGTATCCATCGATGTCTTAGAGAAATCCAATTCAATACAGGTGCTGCGAAAATATGCAGTTCCCTTGAACCACAGATGAACGCCGAACGGGAACTGAATACAGAATTTACGATGCGAGCCATCCCCCCTGCTGACATATAGAGCCGTATCCAAAGCTACGCCGACAGGAATCAAATCGCTGTTGGTGCTGACACTATATTGCAATGTTTTATTCGATGAATCCGCAGTCGGGTATTCCCTAAACAGATTTATCGTATAAGTCAAAGATACGCCGTTAGCACCGATGACATTTATTTCTATGCGGTTCTCTCCCGGTTCCAAATGAATTTCACTTGTCAAATCCTGGAAGTTATATCCGGGAGAAAATATTGAACCGACCCACGATATCAGTGCACCAAAGAAATTGACACCCTCATAGGAAACCTGGTTCCCGTTATGAAGCACCTGCACTGAAGCTACATCCAGCGGTTCCATCAAGGCGGGTGATATTTCAATGACAGAGTCATCCGACAATACCTTGGCCGAATAATTTAAAATGTATTGACGGAATTCGGACGAAATTGTTGTCACGGCACCCGTAACCTGAATTCCAGAAAGAGTTATATCAACGTCATCCGCCGATACATACTTCATTGGAACAATATGCTTTCTGCGACTTTTCGTTTCTTTATCCGATGCCCGTACAACAACAGCGGGGGTTCCATTTGAGCCAAAAGCCAAGCTGGCCGAATTCACCGTTTTATTTGACTTAATGAAAGCAGGGATACCAACGGAAAGCCATCGTGAATCTCGATAACTTACAAGAGTGAGTCCATCTTCGTTTTGACTATTCGCAAACAAGACATAAGGGATTCCATTCCGAACAGCAAAATCAAACGGAGCATCACTTTCTAAATAAGCAATAATCCGGCGTTCCTGTTCAACGGGTAATCCCGCAGAATTTACAATAGAAGCATCCTCGTAGGGAGTAAACTGGAGTCTATGTTCGGGAATACCATCTTCATCTTCCGTGTCGACAAATTCACCCCTAAAAACAGTAATAGCGGTCTTGCCAGTATTACCCACAGAAAGATTGTAAGCCACAGCAAGGTAGATGTAATCCGCATCGCCAACAATCTTAAACTGCTTCACCATTGTAAGAGGGATTGAATCGTCTACAAAAACAAAGTCTCCTAGATAATTCGGGAGCATGTCGTTGGATGCAGAATCCTTTGTAAGAGTTGGACCCGCCCATATGCTTCCTGATCCAGGCAGTCCAGATTCCGAAGAATCAAAAAGCCTCTTTATAATCAAGAATTTGGGAGAAGAAACGCTGTCTCCATGTGCGGCAATTACATCATCCTTATATAGTTCAAAATAGGGATTTCCAGCAACATACGCCACATAGAGTTTTCCGCCAGGACCTGTTGTCAAATCAACGCCAAACACATCGCCATTCTCTATAATACCCGGTACAACAGATGGAGACGCATCAAAATCTTGCCCAAACACCGTATAGCCACCTATAGGCATCCATACTTTGTTTATAAAGCAACTGGAAGCAAGTACCGAAGGCGTTGTGCTATCATGGGCAGCTGTCTTTACATAGGCCGCACAAACATTGCCAGTTGAATTCGCCGACATAGCAAAATCAAGCCCGTATACGGAGGCATCAAAAATGTAACCATTGTTGGTCCATGTTTCTGAATTGCCAGAGAACAGTTCTGCATTTTCGTTGCTAGTAGAATCAACCATCAGGATTCGCGGCATTGAAAGCAAATAGCTGTTTCCACCAGACGTTGTTCCCGACAGAGCTTTAGACTTTTGCAAAGTTACCAGATTTTCAATCCATGCATTTCCACTAAAATCAGCCGTATAGACTCCATCTGGTGCAGAATAGACTATTTTCGAAGAATCGCCCCTATTTATAAACAGTGGCATTTCTGCCTTTCTCAAGACATTTCCATAGCCAACCCACCCGGAAGAGGCTTTCTGAATATGCACAGTATAAATCCCGACACTGTCCGCCCCGACATCTATTTCCAATGTATATGAGGTATTGTCATCAAATGTAGCATACAAACCATCGGTAGCAGAGCAACAGTCGTAATGCCATCCAGCCGAAGCAGACTCTCCGTCCGCATAAAGACGATAACGGACTGCATCTTCCGAATTCTTTGGTTCCCAAGAAATAACTACATCCTCCTTGTTTCCGGCCAATACATATTGCAAGTTTCGATTAGTCGAAGACTGCAGAATCGGTTTGGAATCAAAAGATAAAGACGCCAAGTCATCTGAACCAAGAGAAGGATCGCTACATCTTGCATCGATGAAATCATTTTCGCTTACAAGCCGTAGACTACCGGAAACATCTTCACCAAAAGTCTTTTTGATCCGTCCGTTTTCATCCAGCGTAATATGCTTACCAACACCTCGATCATCAACTTCGGCAACAGGCATCCCGAAGTGTACATCATAGTATTTGACCATGGCTGCAGCACCAGCGGGAATCATCCGGATATCCTGCACACGAGTATTTCCCGTACTAGACAAGGAAACATTCAGTAATCCCGAGTTCACCTCACCTTCCCATTCGACATAATGCCATTTACCGGCAGCATTCCTATCCAATGCCCAGTTGTTTTTTTGCATTCCGTTAAGAGTCAATGTAATCGTTGCAGATGTATTGTCTGCATTTTGGATCCATGCAGAAAAACGATATTTGCCTTGCCTTGCCTGCTTGACGACACCTGAAAAGCCATATCTCAAATCCATCACGACTTTTGAAAAGCGACCATTAGACGCACCTTCGCCATCGGTCGCTCTTCCTTGTAAAGGCAACAAGTGACATTCACTAGTCACTTCCATGCCATTTTCGTCACAACGATCACCAGGAACAACAAGAATTTCATCAAATCCGGCATTTTGCACCACGGCACGTTCAAAAGCAATTGAGTCATCATCAACAACCCTTGCAGTCTTGTTTCCGAGTGCATCAGTTTTTTCTACTGCAAAACCGTTCAAAAACTTTGATACAGCAGAATTCTTTTTCCATATACCACTTGGGTTTTCATTAAGCGCCCAAGGAATTCCTTGGAAAGAATTGCCATTTACAAGGCTATCAGGATTATAAATCCATTCCTCAACAAGGTGAGGCGTTCCCACGGAATCATTAGCAGTTGCATAACGTGCGGCAGTTGATTCAACCACCTTACCTGTAGAACAATTCGGTTTACATGAATATGACAACAATGGATTATGCAAATGATTCACACTTCGTTCAAAAGCATATTCTTCCGCCGAATATCTGAGAACCTGCTCATTAGAGATATCATTCGAACCGTTTTCAAAAAACAATTTTCTTGAGGGCAGTCCATTAAGCGCAATATTATACTCTATCGAATCCTTACTCTTGACTCCCTTGATATACGTTTCAACAGAACTGACCGCATCAACATGCAACAAATTCGGCCAATTTGAATTATGGTAACGAGTATACTTGGAAATTGAACTTTTTTCAACAACTTCCCCCACATAGGTTCTTTCAGCGCAAATTTTTCCCAGTCCAAGCCCGACATCACCATAATCAATTGGGCACAATTCTCGTTCAATCATCCCTGAATTATCTGGTAATTCAACGCGAACTGTCGTTATTAAAGGTGTATTATTTACATAGTCAAAGGCAACATCCGGAGCATTGTCAAAATTATAAACATACTTGTAAGAAAATTTCTTATCTACAATAGGGTCATGCACAGTTTTCTGTCCAACAAGCAGAACCCCCTTATTCTTTACGAAGGAATCATTTTTCTTATAGTAGATTGTCGTTGTCCCTGCTTCCGCTGTTCCGGCTGATCCTTCAACAGCAAAGAAATCACCTATTGTATAGGACTCGTCAAAGACTTCGACCGTTGTCGGTCTCTGTCCGCTAGGGTTTCGGATATCCTCAAAGTGACTCCAATTTATATCAAGTTGTTCTTCGTTCCATTTTACGCCGTCCCACAGAAAAGCCTTGTTTGATCGTTTCTCTATATACCAATTCAAGCCAACAACCAAATGTTTTTCACTTTTGGAATCATCAGTATTTACTTCACCATATCTTATCCACCCACCATCATTTTGCCGCTCAAACAATTCAATATTTGCACCGGGGTGGGTTTCACTCCACACTCTCACATATTTACACTTCCACTTTACACCCCAACGCTTAAATTTCGGCCAACAAAAATAGGGTATTTCAATAATGTTGTCTACTTTGGGTCTTCTTGTCACAAAGAAATTGCTACTCCCAACAGCATCCCATTCCGCCTCTTCCAAAAGGTCAAAATCATCATGATGAACCATATTCCTATTTTCAAAAGGAATCCGCCAGGATTCACCATCCCAATCAAATAAAGTCAAGTCATCGTTGTCATTGTGTCGCATAGCGACATAATTATAGCCTACAGCCTGCGCCCTCGGAACACCCAGAACCCCATGAACATCATAGTTAAGCAATTTTGTCCAACCACTACCATTCCAATGATACGCTTCTGCTCGTTGCCCCCAAAGGCCAGTGGACTCCACGGCACCAAACAAGTAACCGTTTCCCCAATAGTAACGATTATCGTCGTCCAAATCATCATTATCATAGGTTTTTTGAACAGAAATTCCGGATGCATCGTACTTAAAAGAAAAAATTCTTACCCGGTAGTTGTTTCCCCAATCTGTACCTATATAAGAAACAGCAATGTGATTTTCCGACGGATAAATCTGAAGGAACTGATTATCCATACTCCCTTCATCAGCAGAAAGAGTATCTATTACAAAAGTATTTCCCCATAGAGTCCAAGGAACTGTGAGCGTCAAGGTTGATTTAGTTGAAGACAGGTTGCCCTTTACTATATAATTGGGACCTGTAAGCACCAATTCCTTATCACCATCATCATGAACATAAGGCTTCACTTGCCACGAAGCACCATCCCATACAACAGGATACATATCGTAACTATCGCCATCACCTGTTACATAGGCGAACCAGTTGTTTTTCTCCGTAATAAAATACCCTTTGTCATGATACGGCAGTGAACTTAATTCCTTTCGTATATTCCAGGCGCCGTTTCGCCAATAATAAACAACAACTTTTTTCTCATTCTTGTCGATACCTAACAAATAGGGCGTTCCGTCCTCCAAGTAACCTAACGACACGTTGACGACAGGCAATTTTTCCGAGTGAATAGTCAACGGTTGTTTATCTATGGCCTGATAGACATAATCAAATGATACTTTTCCGCAGTTCGCCCCTTGAATTTCCTTCATCATGCCTAACGCGTAGGAATCATTCAAATACGCTTTATACACATTATCGTAGTATTCATATGATTCTCGCTTCGTTTCCTTTCCGACGCCATTCGCCCACACTATTCGAGTCAATAAACGCTTGGTGTATTTTTTATTTTCGTCGGCGTCTAGACTTGGAGAAACTTTCAAGGCTTCATAACAGAAGCCTACCGTTTGCAGAATTTCGCCATCCATTCCATAAAGTTCGACCTTAGACAAGAATTTTCGTTCCAGGGGGTCCACAAACGCATCAATTTCATCATCAGCAGAAAGTTCTTCTTTTCCGATAGCATCAACCACTTCACCTTCAAAATCACCTTCATTTTTATCCGAAAGAACAAACTTTACATAAGAACCCATCGAGGAACGAACCTCTTTTAAGTATGTTTCTTTTGTATATCTGTTTTGAGAAGTCCAGGAACCATGCTTTATTTTTTCCTGAAACTGGCAATAAGAATATGTTAAAGAATTATTTTTCCAATCATAAATCTTAGCTAGACTCCAAGAAACGGGATAAGGGACATCGTTTCCATCGATAGACTCACCCGTATGCCCAAATGCAGGAAAACCTAGCTCATATGCAGTCGCCCCTTGCGCACTACAAGCAGTATCTAAAGTATTAGACATGCAATAAGACATATCACCATACTGGTATTTATTGCCCGAATCATCCGTCAAAATCCATCCCACGACAATCTCAAAGGTTTTTCCACTCAAAACTTTCATTTCAGTTCGTCTTTCTACTAACCAATACGGCAGGCTCTCAATCCACCATCGATTTCCCTCATAAATCAACTTATAACGAATCCCCTCTGCTGTTACTAGGTAATAAAAATCATCCAAAAGGCTCATCGAATGGTTGTTTTCGCTAACGATTTTAGCAAAACCCATAGACCAACCTAAACCGACCCAGCTAGTCGGACTCAAGTCATTTCGATTTTTTACACTCTGAGAAACATTACCCGAATAATTCAAAGCAAAAGAAGTAGAAACACTTCCCGCTGACAAAGTTGCAATAGGAACGCCAAAGTTAACTGTACCTGACAGCGGATTTATTCCTCCATCAGGAGACATATATTTATTGAACGCATCGCCCGTTTCCATAGATTGGGAAAGAGCTACAGAACAAGCGATGAATAAAATTTGCAAGATTTTCGAAAGCATAAAATAAATATAATTTATAAAGGAGCCTGAAACAGATTTTTTTGACAATTTACACGGAAAAAGGATGTATATTAATGCAGTCAATTAATAAATGTGGTTTATTTAGAAAAGATAAATTCAGAATTTGTTGTTCCTTCGACCGTTGCGACCTCGAAAAAGACAACGAAATCGTTAGTACCTTATTTTTTCCAAGAAAAAAAATTAAATAGAAGATTATAAAAATGAAAAATACAAATAACGTGAAGAAACCAACAATTTTTGTAACCTATAATTGGAATGACGCCTCTGATTTGTTTATTCTAAACTTAAAAAGCAATTTAAAGGGTGTTGAAATGAAATATGACAAGGTTGAAATTGATTGTTGGGATTCTATTACAAATTTTATGAACACCATTGGACAAGAAGATTTTGTCGTCCAAATTTTGTCGGATAAATATTTAAAGTCCGCAAATTGTCTTTATGAAGTAATGCAATTGATGAATAGCCCGAATTGGACGGAAAAAACAATGACTGTGGTAATGAATGATGCTACAGATATTTATGATCCTATAAAAAGGCTTGAATATATTCAGTATTGGAGTGATGAAACGGAAAAATACAGGAATCAATTAAGTTCTTTGCCTGATTCTGCAACAGTTGATGTAAAAGAAGTGCTGTTGAAATACGAGGCTATAAGAGATAATATTGGTAAATTTTTAATGATTGCAGCAGATCGATCTAATCCAAAAGTTTTGGATGCGGTTGATGCAATAAAGAAAAAAATAAAACCTGTCCAAAAGAAGAAAAAAAAATCAAATAAGAATCAGACGATTTCAGCAAAGACAAAATCTCTACTTACATCATTATGGGCAAAAATAGTTCCGTTGTATCGAGAAATTTCTACGATAATGATAATTAAACATGATCCTCAGAGATTAGAAGCTATCAAACAGTATCGAAATGAAGCTGATGCTCTAAAAACTGCTTTTGATGTGATTAAACCTCAGCTAAAGAAAGATGTGCGCGACAAAATTCAAAATTTTATTGCGACAATCAAAGATTTCTATGATGCTGCAGTTTGGGTTTGTTCCTTGGAGAAAACATCCAAAACTTTGCAAGGCGCCCCTTTGATTCGTTATACGAGCGCAATCATGGATACATCCAGCAAAATGGAACAAATGTCAAAATTTATTGATGGATATTATTTAAAATTTGAAAACTGCATTTGTGGAAATGATTGATATGCTCAAATTGAAACTCAATTTTTCTAAATACAATGAGTTGATTAACGATATTGAATTTTTGTAAAAAAGCCACAGTTTCATTTTCTCTATAAAGCCCGGGCGTTGCGGGTGCGGCGTCTGAGCACCCGCTCGAAGGGGTGGTGAGCAACGAAGTGCGAACCAGGGGAAGGCTTTCCCCTATATACACAAAAAAGACCGCAGCATTTTATTGCTACGATCTTTAATGTTCCGGATCCTTCGACTTCACGCCTTACGGCGTTACGCTCAGGATGACACGCTAAAGAAAGGCGCTGAGCCCGCCGAAGCACCGCAGCACCTCGGCTTTGCTCGGTGAACTTACACGTCCTCAATGGAAGCGTGATATTGACGCCTTCTCCACAAAGTGGATAACTCAACTAAGCCTCTAAAGAGGCTAGTTTCGTATAGGCGTCAGCTGCTTCGCCTCAGCCATGCCAGAGAGCAAGCTCTCTGTCGCGGAATTGACGCTTACGCGTCATGCTGGCGGCTCAGCAATAATTACGCAAGCATAATTACTGCATTCGCCTTTGGGCATACTCGGCTTGCACGCTACTCCTGCAAGCTCTTCACTTCGCCCTTGCCGGCCTTGGCGGCTGACAGGCGCACAGAAGCGAGTGTTGCAAAAAAGGCAAGCCCTTAGGCTTGCCTTTTTTATAACCGAGCTGAAGTCGCGGAAGCGGTTGCGTCCGCACACTAACAGTGTGCTCCTGTCAGCTACACTTCTTCAATAGAAGCGTGGTATTCCTGAAGGCTCTTTACAGCTCCCTTACCGGACTTAGCAGCGGCGATGCCCTTGACGGTGTCGAGAGCGGCGGCGAGAGTGGTGATGTAAGGAGTCTTGTACTTGATGGCAGCCTTACGGATGGCGGATTCATCGGCAACAGCGTCGCGGCGAGCCCACGGGGTGTTGATGATGAGGTTCACCTGCTTGTTCAGGATAACATCCAGAACGTTGGGGCGGCCTTCGGCGATCTTGTTCACCACTTCGCACTTGACGCCAGCCTTTTCGTAGAACTTGGCAGTGCCTTCGGTTGC
>NZ_FRAX01000031.1 GCF_900142465.1 Fibrobacter sp. UWH6 | reverse complement strand
GAACACGGAAGTCAAGCCTCCTATCGCCGATGGTACCTGGCCTACGGGTCCGGGAGAGTAGGTCGCCGCTGGATTCACGGGCCCCCCGAGGAAAAACCTCGGGGGGCCCTTTCTTGTTTATGTCCATCGCCGTCGCGCCGGGGCGTCGACGCGGGCATCGCCCGCCGTACATGGGCGTGGCATCGGCCCACCGCACCTGCCGTCGCCAGGCGCATGCCATGAGCTGTCGCAGGAGGCTTACCGGGAAAGGCGTACCCTGCCGGCGGCCTTTCCGCCTGTCCCCAGGCTTGCGGGGCCTGCCCGACGAATCATCCCCTCAAAAGAATACCTTAAAAAAATTTCTTTGAGCCCTCGCCAGGGGGCTCTTGTTTTTTTCCAAGGGACTTCCACCTGGGAATGGTGATTGTGGTGTTCGAGCGAGCTTATGGCGTACGATTTTGCTATCCTTTATCTTATGAAACCGTCTCTGTCTATAGTATTGCAGCTGCCTCCGTCGACCGCTTACGCAAAGCTTGATGCTGTTGCGGAAAACTTGTTGTCTGGTATGAGCAAGGTGCTTGAATCTGGCAAGTTCCGTTTTTCGATTTTTATGGATGGACCTACGCTTGAGGCTGCAGGACGTGTTGCCAGGCCTTTGATGTTCGGTAAATTCCGCAGGGCTGTTGAAGAGGGATGTCTTGAATTTTTGGGTGGCGGTTTCCATGATGCGATGCTGCCCCTGTTCCCTACGGAATTGCAATCGATGCAGCTTCAGAAGCAGGCGGAGTTGCTCTGGAAATATTTTTCCATTGAGCCGACCGGATACTTTAACTCGTCCATGGTTTGGGAAATGGACATGACGGAACTTCTGGAAAAGCATCGGTTTGAATATGCCCTTGTGCAGGAGTCCGCCCTTCAGGATGCTCTTGGACGTACGACTCCGGTTTCTGGCTGGTACTCGGTAGAGGACAAGGGGTCCTTCTTGCGGGTGGTTCCTGTTTCGGAGGTTATCACCAATGCGATTCAGAATGACGATTACCGCTGGCTGGAATTGGCGGAACCTTATTGCCGTGGTGGCAAGACTGCCGTTGTGTTACTGGATGTTCCTCCTATGCCGGGCGACATCGTGCCGTTCTTTGAAAGGCTGCTGGATTTTGTAGAGACTAATGATCTGCAGACCAAGACTGTTTCTAGTTTGGTCAACGACCAGAGTACGGAAGGTCGTCTGAGTTCCCTGCTTTCTGCGGGTAGAAAGATTGGTTTGCCTGCAGCAGCTAAGACTTGCCGCGAGCTTCTGATCCGTCGCCCCGAGGTGAATCTGCTGCACAAGTGCCTGCTATCCTTGTATAGGCGTGCGGTTGGAAACCTGAAGGATAAGGCGAAGCAGGATTTTTTGGAAATGTTGTTGCCGCTGATGTCTCCGATTTATTATCGAGATATGCAGGATTGTGAAGGTATGCGTTCACCCCTGGTTCGCTGGTGGGGGGCCAGGTTCCTGATGCAGGCGGCAAACCGCTTGTCAGAGCTGGTTTCCTTTGATGGAATCAGGCTGGAAGTGGCTGACTTTATGTTGGAAGGTCGTAAGCAGATTTGGGCTGAGAACCATTCCTACTCGTTTATGCTTGATTATTTCGGTGGCGGTTTTCTTAGAATTCTGAATGGAAAGAATTCAGAAAACAGTCTGCTAGGTTCTTGGCGAGATGATGGTGAAGCTGCCGTGGGTTTTATGGACTTCATGATTCCCAATGTGGAATTGAGTGCGGCCAAGCTTGATCAGATTCTTGAATATCGTGAGGGTGCTTTGCGAGAACCCTACGATTATCAGGTGAAGCGTCATGAGGGGGGTACGGATATTCTCCTTTTGGGGGAACAGCATTTCTCGTTCAGCGAACAGATGGGAGTCCTTCTTGTGGAGAAGTTCTATGAACTTTCTTCTGAAGGGTCTGATTTTGATCTTCGTTTTAAACTTACGAATGCGGCCTTCTCCTTGGCCAAGGGATTCTTTGGCTCCCTTCTTGAAACAGGACTTCTTGCATGTAATGGCCGACGTCAAATTCTTGTGAATGGCAGCGCCATTGCTTTTGATTTTAGTTCTCCGTTGGTTTACCCAGAAGCCAAGGTTATTGAAATCCTTGACAAGGTGACTACCAGTCGCATTAGACTTGAGTTCGAGACTCCGGCTTCGTTGCTGGTGTCTCCGATGTTTGGTGCTTCGTCGTCTGCGGCGCCGGAAGCCTTGCAGGGCATTCGACTGTTCCCCTTCTGGAAGGTCGAGCTGGAATCCAATGCCGAAAAGAACCTGAACATGACCGTTCGATTTTCTAAGAGGTAACCGTGAAGTCTGACTTGATTGACATCCAGGTGGAATCTAGCGGCGATGATGTGGAAATCACACTTTCCGGCTCTCTGGGTTTTTCCCAGTTTTCTGCCGTGAAGGAAAAGCTGGCCATGCTTGTTGAAGGGCCTGGTTGCTTCTACTTTCTGAATTTGCAGAATTGTCATTTTACCAGTGAGCGGTATCTTGACTTCTTTCTTGACTTGTTGAATCGCGTAAAGGCCCGCAAGTCTTCCCTGATTCTTATTTTCGACAAGAACGAACTATTCCAGTATTTTTCCAGGTATCAGAACATTTTCGAGATTTATGAAAATCGTCGTGCCTACAAGAAGTCTGGAACCAAGAAACAGCTTCAGCAGATTGGCCTTTATTATGGTTTGCGTTCCGGTATTACGCTCAGTCCTGGTGTGGCTATAGCCTTTTTGACCTTGATTCTTGGTTGGATTGTTACTTTGTTCATTGTCGTATCGACGCAGGGGCGAGACTTGGCTGATAAGCAAGCCCAGATTATTGCCTTGCAGAACCAGAAAGATCGCTACATCCGCGAAATAGATAAACTGGAATCAACGATTGGTCCTTTGCGTAAGCTTGGGGTGATGCAAGATACCACAAGGCTCAGTTCCTTTGGCTTGATTCAGGACTGGGTCGGTTACCTGGAGTATCTGGAAAATACCCGCCGCGAGGAATAGGCTTCCTATGAAGACCAGTGTTCGTTTTCCTGCGTGGTTATTGGGCTTGGCGCTAATCCTATGGTTTGGCGCTTTGGGTCTTTTCGTGTCTAGGTGGTTTACCCAGCAGCGTGCGTTATCTGAAATTGCTGCACAGGAAATAGAATTACGAAATGATCTAGATAGGCTGTCTACCTGGGGAAAATGGACTATTGATTTTATAAAGATAGACAAGGCTTTGGCTTACCTCTCGAAGGACCGTCTAACAGAAGAACAACGTGCTCTCCTGTCGGAACAGATTTGGCAGATTTCCAGGTCCTATGCCACGGATCCCTTGCTGATTTTGGCGGTGGTGGCCCAGGAGAGTCACGGCAATCCCAATGCCCGCGGTAGAATGCAGTCGGGAAAGTTTTCTGGTGCCTTAGGTTTAATGCAGATCAAGCTGGAGACCGCCAAGAAAATGGGGGATCGTTTTGGCTTGCCTATTGAAAAGGAAGAGGACCTGCTCAGACCGGAAATCAACGTGACTGTCGGTACTGCCTATTTGATGCGCCTTATTGCAAAATATGGAAACTGGAAGGATGCCCTGATTGCTTACAACCTTGGACATTCCGCTGTGGATAAAATGCTGGAAAAGGGAACTTCCTTGCCCACACGTTATTATGAACATGTTGTTTCAAAGTATAGAAACTTGACCCAACTTTCATTCTTGTAAGAATTTGCGAACTCCGTTCGCATTTATTACGGCTCAATCATGGCAAATCGCATAAATGCGATTGCCGTGATCTTCGCCTTTTTGTAAATTTGGTCCATGTTTTGTTTTGGGAAGAAATTCCAAATTTTAGCCACGCTATTTTGTGCGGTTGGAGTCATGGCTGGAGAGGTCCGGTATGACTTGTCTCGCTTTGTAGAAGAGGGCTTGAATTCCGATCCCCAGCTGGCAGAAACAAGGTTTGGTGCCCAGTCAAAACAAGACAAGATTGCTCAGTTGAAGGCCGAGGCTATTTTGCCCACTTTCTATGTGGGTATGATGGTCGGTCCGGCTCCTGGTCTTCGTGATGAAATCGATAATGGCGACACGACCGAGGTCTATGATTTTTCCAAGATGGGGCCTTATTGGGGCGTGCAGGCTCGATTTGTGCAGCCTTTGAATCTGGGACAGTATCGTGCAGGCAAGGCTGCCCTTGAAGCAGACCTGGAACAGAAAAATTTTGAAATTGAACATCAGGTCCACAAGAAAGATGTGGAACTGCAGACTTACTATTACAACTACCTGCTTGCCAAGGAAATGATTCGCATTGCCGCTGATGCCCAGAAGCAGGTGGATAATGCCTACGAGAAGATGGAAGAGGCGCTGGATGATGATGACCCCAGTGTTTCCCAGATGGATTTGTTGAATCTCAAGGCGAAAATGCATACCGTGAAGGAAGGTGTTTCTGAAGCCAACCTGGGTATGAAACGCGTGTTGCTGGCAATTCGTTTTGCGTTGAACATGCGTGACGAAGACACTTTTGCTTCGGAGGATTCTGTCTTGACTCCCCGTAGTGAACGTCTGCCTTCCCTGGAAGAGGTTCGCGATATCACCTTCCGTAACCATCCGGAATTGAAACAGCTGAACGCTGGTCTTAGGGCTCGTAGACTTCAGATGGATCTGGCAGAAGCTAAACTGGCTCCCGAATTTTTCGTGATGGGCGAAGTGGAATATGTAAAGAGCTGGGCTGGTAACCGTAGCATTATGCAGAAGGATGCCTTCTCTGAAGACGCGGTGAACAAGTTGACTGGTGCAGTTGGTTTTGGTCTCCGTTATAACTTGAATTTCTGGAAGAACTGGGAAAAATTCAGGGCTGCGAAGACGGATTATCGTGGCTTGCAACTGAAGGAAGGCTATGCCGCCAATGGTTTGATCGCCAAGGCTGAAGAACAGTATTATATCGTGCAGTCCGCCAAGGAAAAGATGGATGCCATGAAGGAAAGTCTTCGCGCTTCGGAAGCTATCTTGAAGGGTGCGGCCATGCAGTATGACTTGGATAAGTCTAAAACGGGCGACCTGGTTTCTGCATACACCCAGAATGTGTCTATGCAGAAGGACTATTATTTTGCGGTTTGCAAGTACAATGTGGAATTTGCTCAGCTGATCTCCAAGATGGGATTGTCGCTGAAGGACTTCCAGTCGAATTTAATAAAAAAGTGAGGAAGAACATGTTCAAGAAAATGTTAATTGCTATTGCCTGTGCAAGCCTGTTTGCTTTTGCAGCCGAAGATCCCGTCGCTTCTATCCAGAAGAAGGATGCCGAACTGCAGGCCTTGATCAAGAAGTCTAATCGTAGCGCCAAGGAAACTGAACGCGTTAAGTCCTTGCTGAACGAATCCTTTGACTTCGAATTGCTGGCCAAGAAGTCCCTGTCTTCTAGCGACTGGAAGGCTCAGGATGAAGCCTCCCAGAAAAAGTTCGTCGAAGAATTCCAGCGCATGGTCAAGAACTCCAGCGCCAAGCGCCTTGAAGTTTACCGCGCCGACTCTACCGTTTATGAACCGGCCAAGCTGAAGAAGAACGGCGAAGAAGCTTCTGTTGTTGCTCACCTCTGGAACAAGGGCAAGGAATCTGTTCTTGAATACAAGATGAGCCAGGTGAACGGTAACTGGAAGGCCTGGGATCTGGTCATTGACGACCTTTCTACAGCTCGCAACTATAAGGAACAGTTCGGTCAGATTCTTAAGACCAAGAGCTTTGCTGAACTGATTGAAGTCATCTCCAAGAAAGCCGACGAGGCGGAGAAGTAAGCCTGTTGCAGTGGCTTACGCCATGGACTGTTATCGGCGCGGTACTTTGTGTACTGGCGTTGGTTGTCTTATTTTTCCCGTTCATTTTTAAGATTGATTTCGAGGCTGGGCTGAAAGGATTTGAGGCCCGGTTTTCCATATTCAAGAAACAGTTCTATAAGTACGAAAAGAAGTTTTCGGAAGACGAGACCGCTGACGAAAAATATTCCGTAGGGGATTTTGATAGTCGCCCGGATAACGAGGAGGCGGTGGTTCCCACTTATGTGCCGCCTAAGAAAAAGGTGGAAGAACCGAAAATTGAATCGCGCCCTCCGGAACCTGCCAAGGAAAAATTGGAAGCCCCGAAAGTTGTGGAAACTCCTGTAGTCGACGAAGCTACAGAATCTGCTGAAAACGTCACGGAAATCGCTGCGGAACCTACTGAGGCTCCCGCTGAAGTCGCTGCGGAATTTGAAAAGGTTGAACCTCTCGTAGAAGAAGTAAAAACTGAAGAACCTAAAAAGGTTGAAAATTCTAAAAAATTCGAAGAATCGGTAAAAGTCAAAACGTCCGAAGAACCGGAATCTTCTGGAAAGGTGGACGTATCTGAGAAAACCGAAAAAACAGAAAAACCTGAAAACGCGATAAAGCTCGAAAAAAACGAAGAACCAGAAAAACCAGAAAAGCGTTCTTTGACAGATACGGAATTCTGGACGATTCTTTTGACGCCGGAGTTTGACGAAACTGCATTCTGGGCTTTGAAGAAATGGTTCTTCTGCTTGCTGCGCCTGTTCCGCATCCGTTTTGTGGATTGTTTTGTGGAAGGTTTCCGCGGCGAGGTGATGCACATGGGTTATGGTGCAGCCCTGAACGGATTTCTGAAGGGTTACCCGTACATTGGCGACTGGGATTTCAGAATGGACTGGACTCACGATCATGAACTGCGCTCTGCCGGTCAGGTTCGGGCCAGCATCAATCTGTGCCGCGTTATAGGACTTTTAATCGCAACGCTGTTTTATGGTGGCATCATTGCCTATAAGTTCTGGCGTCGCCGAGCTTACGTGTTGAAGACAAATGAATTGCCTGAACTGGGCTGGATTAGAAATAAAATTGTTAAGATGATGGCGGAGGAATAATGCCTGCTTTGACTTTGGAACGCCTGGTGGCGTCAATTGGTTTCGGCTCCCGCAAGGAAGCCCGCGCTCTTATCCGCGCCGGTATGGTGGAAATGGATGGCGAAGTGGTGGACGATCCCTTCGTGGAATTCAAGACCCGCCCCGAGACGATCGTTGTGAATGGAGAAGAAATTCCCACGGTTGAAAAATTGTACATCATGATGGACAAGCCTCTTGATGTGGAATGCAGCCACAATGCCCGCGACCATCAGTCTATCTACAGCTTGCTTCCGGATCGCTTTACCGCCATGGGCCTGCAGTCTGTGGGCCGCCTGGACGCGGATTCCTCTGGTTTGATTTTACTCTCTAACCAGGGTGATTTCATTCATAAGGTGGAAAGCCCCAAGAAAGGCTACCTGAAAAAATATCGCGTGACTTTGGCCCGTGAATTTACCGCCGAACAGAAGGCAGAACTTCTGAAGGGCGTGATGCTGAAGGATGAACGTCGCCCGGTTCTTGCCCGTGAACTTTCCGAAGAACGTATTGTGATTGACGGCGAAGAAAAGGATACGGTTGTCATTTCCATCGGTGAAGGCCTGTACCATCAGGTGCGCCGCATGTTTGCCGCCGTGGGCAACCATGTGATGACCCTTTCCCGCGAGGCCATCGGCCCTGTCACCATGGACGGTTCCTTGGGCAGCGGCGGCTGGCGATTTATGACTGAAGAAGAAGTTACTTCTTTGACGAAGTAATCATGTCTAAATTGGGAGTAAAGAGAGGATTCATTCCAGCATGTATTATGCTGGTTGTGGTTCTTGTGGTTACCGGATGTAGCCCTATTATGAGGCCGCCTTCTCCTGCGGCGTTTATGGAAAGTTACGAAAGAGGTAATTCTACCATAAATATGAACCTTTCACTTTATGGTGGAGAACTGCTTAGAGATTCTTCCGTAACGGACGAAGAAGCCTATGATGAATGGGTTTTCGATGTTACAGGATCCGCATTTTATAACAGGGGCTTTTTTAGCTGTGGACTAGGTTGGCAAACCTCTACACTCTTTGCTCAACTAGGTTTTGTGTCTCCCTATGTGGGAGTGATGGGATGGAGTTCCATTTTCTTTTCGGGGATTTCAGCAGGCGGCATGCTTGTTCAACAAATCCCTATTGGGGAATCATTGAAGCTGGGCTTTTCGGAACATTTTTCAAGAAATGGGGTGGAATATGATTATGAGGTTCCTGCCGAAGGTTTTATGATACCAACTATTCCCGAACCTCGACCAAAGTTTTATAAAGAGGTTGGGGGAGGCTTTTTTGTAACGTACAATGGCTGGGTAACTTTTGAATTTCGTTATGGAAGAGATTTGGATTATCACAGAAATCGCTTTGCAGTTACATTTAGCATGTTTACAGACGCAAAAATAATGAAAGATAATTCTGAAAAAATGAAACGTGAGCAGGAACTGCAAATCCAAGAGGAAAACGAGCGCGAATTGAGAAGAAAGAAACGAGAACAAGAATCTCTGGAAGCTTTCGAAAACATGCAGGACTAAAAATAAAAGCCTCGGTTATAAAACCGGGGCTTTCATTTCTCTCTCTAAAAACTAAATTTGGTTCGTTAGAAATTTGGTTCGCTTGATTAGGCTTCGTCTTCGGTGGACTTGACGGCGATCATCACGTCCTTGTCTTCGGATTCCAGCTTTGCGTTCACGCCTTCCACAATGGCTTCCAGGGAATTGATCTTATCCTTGATGTCATTGCTGAACTTGAAGGAGGGAACCATGCGTTCCTCGATCATGACGGTTTCGCCGGTGCGGGGATTGCGAGCCGGACGAGACTTGCGAGGCTTGCAGCTGAAAGTACCGAAACCGCGGATTTCGATGGTATTGCCTTCGATCAGCTTTTCGCCCACCAGGTCGAGGAACTGTTCGATGACGGTCTTAATATCGTTGCGCACAAATCCAGTGGACTTGGCGATTTCTTGAATCAGAGTTTGTTTAGTAATATTAGGCACGACGTAAATATAGGTTTATCAATGAGTTAGGCTAGGTGTCCTGATGAAATTAAATATTTTTTCTGGGCTGATACTGCGAACTTTTTGTGGATAATTGTGATTAGAATGTTGAAAGATGTTGAAAATTTAAAACCAGCTGTTAAGTCCTTTAAACTCCGTGAATTAGAGGTGTTTCCCAATACCATTTTGAGCCCCATGGACGGGGTGACAGATGCCCCTTTTAGGCGTTTATGCCGTGTTTTGTCGGGAAATCGCATGGGATTGTTGGTATCTGAGTTCGTACCCACCAATGCCGACGAGATTTTTAGCCTTACGGGCCATAAACAGCTGAAATTCTACCCCGAGGAAAAGCCGTTCGGTATCCAGATTTTTGGCTGTTATCCCGATAAGATGGCCGCTGCGGCCCAAAAAATCGCAGATGGGCTCCATCCTGACTATATAGAGGTGAATGCGGGCTGCCCGGCCCCCAAGGTGGCGGGAAAGGGTAGCGGATCCGGTTTGCTTAGGGATTTGCCCCGTCTGCAGGAAATTTTGCACGATACCCGTAAGGCCCTGGATACATGTCAGGTGAATGTACCTCTAACCTTGAAGTGCCGCATTGGTTGGGATGACGATTCCATCAACGTCATGGAAACTTTGAAAATCGCGGAAGGGGAGGGCGTGGAACTTCTGGTGGTTCACGGCCGTACTCGCCTGCAGGGCTACAACGGTCTGGCCAATTGGGACTGGATCGGGAAGGTGGCCGCCGCCGCAAAGATTCCCGTGGTTGGCAATGGCGATGTGAATAGTGTGGAATGTGCCCTGGAACGCATCAATACCTATGGCGTGTCCGGCGTAAGCATTGGCAGGGGCGCCATGCACAACCCCTGGATTTTCGGGCAAATCGCCGACGCTTGGGAAGGTAAGCCTGCCCATATTATTACCGCTGAAGAGGCCCTGGACGTGTTCTCCATCTACTACAAGTTCCTGGAAGAAGAAGGCCGCACGGAAATGGGCGCCATGGGCCGTTTAAAGCAACTGGCCGCACGACTTTGCAAGGGATTTGTGGATGGCTCCGAAGGTTGCGCGGACGAACCGCAGACTGGTACGTCGGCCGCCATGGAAGTCCGTCAGACTTTGCTCACTGCCCAGACTCCCGAGGAATTTTTCGAACGCAAGGAAAAGCTGAAAAGTGGCATCGCCAAGAGCCTGCGCTACGAACCCAACCGCCTGGTGAATCTGAACGGCGCCAAGGATAACACCCTGGTTTTCGGGAATCGCTACGAGAATCGATAGGTGGTCGGTGGCTCCCTTGAGAACTGGTCAAAATTTTTGACCAGTTTGTCTTTCTTACACAACGAGGCTATTCTCGTCCAGCAAAAAGTCGAAAACGTTCAAGAATACGATACCGTCTTGATTCTGGTGTTTCTTTATAGGGTCCAGCAAGTGCATCGCGGATTTTAAGTTCGTTATAAACTACGTTTTCCATCAAGTGGGGTTCTTCAATTTGCCTAAAGTTCAATCGTGCATTTCGGAGTCCCGCATCGGTAAAGTAAAACTTCATGGGGGTTCCGATGTAGCTTGCTTGACGTTCTTGAATGTGTCGGACAACTTTTGGGGGGTGGTCAGACTGCCAATATTTGAAGTTAGAACGTCCAGAAGTTCCGAAAGTTCATCCTTTGAACGAATATCGTTCCGTTCAAGAATATCGCCGACGTTTGTCATCTAGCGCAAATCCCTTGACGATGTACTCCTTGAGAATTTGGCTAGCACATTTGCTGAACTGCGTTGCCCTCGAGGAATTTATTCGATAGCCTACGGAAATGATTGCGTCTAGGTTGTATTCTTCCAGTTCACCTTCCTCAAAGATGTTCTTTAGGTGTTTGCTAATTGCAGGGACACCAACTTCAAATAGCTCTGCCATGGCTTTTTGCGTAAGCCACAAAGTTTCGTTTTCAAGCTTCACCTCAAGATGCGATGACCCGTCATCGGAAACATAGATTACTATTTCGCCTTTCTTATCAGTGGTATTCATTCAATTCTCCGTGACACTGTATACTTTCCGTGTTTATGACCATCCGCAGTCAAACCGCAGTCAAGCAGGGTCAGTTCAAGCGTAAATTCTCCCAAAATCGCCTAAATGTAAACTTGGGACAACATTTGGGTAGGATTTAAACATTGTGGGTATACAGTGTCCAGTAAAAAAAAGTGGTTTTTACAAGCCCTTGTTTTTGCATGACAAATCCACCTCGTCGGAAAAAATTATCTTTCCACCCGATGAGACTGATTGTACTTACTTTATGCCTCTTGGCTGCGACCTGTTTCGCTCAAAGTGAAACGACGCCAATTGCAGAAGTAGATTCCGCTGCATACTACGAAAAGGTGTATGAGTACAATCATCAGAAATTTCGCACAGATGAATCCGTTTCGGACGTTCTTTTTTGGACGAGCGTTGGCTTGAGTGCCGTTGCTCCGATTTCGGCCATGATGTTGGGGGCATGGTCGATGGGTTGCAATGTGAACGAGGATAATGATTGCGAATGGTCCGCACTGGAATGGGGGCTAGCGACGCCGCTTTTTCTCTTTCTTCCGTCGTGGACGGCTTACGGCGTTTTCTCCTTGGCGAAAATTCATCGTCATAACAAATATAACCAGTACTACAAAAAACGTGAGGATTATATAAAGCGTAAACAACTTGAGAAAAACGGAGCTGAAGAACAGTTGCTGTCCATACAGGTGTTGCCCTTGGCGGATCCTGTGAAACAACGCTACGGAGCGTTGATTGCTCTGGGCTTTTAGTCAGGACATTTTTATGAATGCGGTTCCTGGCCAGGCTGTGTCAAGCCAAGTTGTATTGCTGAGAAAAGATTGTTTAGTTGCTATTAGAAAGCTGCGGCGCCAAAGCCGGTTTCAGCCAAAAAATTGCGCTTCTACAGTAAAAATGCTGTTTTGAAGGGGGCTTACAAAATCCAGAAAGTTTGCTAGCAAGTCCCGACCATACGTTTCGGCTTGACACAGCCAAAAGAAAAAACTTTTGAAATTTTTCAAAGCGCAATGTATTCCGATGTTTTTTTCGCAACAAAATTTTTGATTTGTAGAAATGATAATGAAAAAAAGTCCGGTCAAGTGACCGGACCTTTTTTCCCAAACACCCGGGGTGTATAATAATTACTTCAGGATTACCTTCTGACTGTAAACCTGGCTGCCCTGCTTGATCATGAGGATTGCAGGACCGCGGGTTTCTGCCTTCAGCTGAATGCTGTTGCTGCCAGCCTTTGCGTTGATGTTTTGAGTAGCAATCATCTGACCTAGTCCGTTTATAAGAAACGCCTTGGCCGAACCTGGTTCGTTTCCTATAAAGATTGCGTTTATGAGTCCCTGCTGGATATCAATGGAACGCAGGCCCACTCTAGTAAAGTCTGTGTTTGCAGGCGTTGTAATTCTTGTTTCGCCGTCATTGATGGTAGAGGGAGCAAGGCCGCCTACGGCAATGCCTTCGCACTTCAGTTCCTTATTGTCATTGAAGTCCAAGAACGTTACCTTGGTACCGTCCTTTTTCCACAGGATGATGTTGTCCAGTTCCAGGGAGGCATCCACATTTACGCCTTGAACATTGATGCCGATGGTTACCACTTTGGAAATGTCTTCAAAATCCATGCCTGGTTCCGAGGATCCGTCAAATGCAATCTTGATATTCTGCCATTCGCCTGTAAAGTCATTAAAGTCCCCAAGGCTCACCTGGTTCCATTTCCAATCCGCGGACATGTTGAACAGGGTTACTCCAGACCATGAACTGCTGGATCCCTTGAACTTGATGTCAAAGGACATGGCTGTATATTGGCTCCAGTCCTGGGCGGCAAAGCCGTAGCTAAGAGTTCCTGTTTCTGCGGTGTCGCTTTGGGCTTTGTAAATCACCTTCATTTCACGATCGCTATTATCCAAGCTCTTTTCTACAAGGGCGTCGATGGAGTTGCCTTCGAACTTGGGCAAACCATAAGCGGCACGCATGGCGTTCAGACTTTCATAATCCAGGATGCCGCGGTTCTTGTTTCTGCGGATGATGGTCATGTTGCCGTTGCCTTCGTCACCGGTATCCCAGATGCAGGGCACGAAGCCGTACTTCTTGGAAAGTTCTGCAATTCTGCCGTAATAGTCGGCGCGAGACTTCAGATGCAGTCGAAGGTCTTCACCTTTCAATTCAAGACGCTTGATAACGCCGAATTCACCGATGACCATAGGAATGTCCTTGAAATCTTCTCCTAGCATGGCGAAGACGGAATCCACGTATTCGGGGCTGGCGTAGGCGCCTTTCTTAACATTGTGAGCGACATCTGTGGTGGAGTAGTTGCCTTCGCCCCAGTAACGCACGGTGTTGCCCCAGTCAGCATCCTGTTCCATCAAGGCGAACGTATAGGGATAGAAGTGGAATTCTCCCATCATGTAGTCGGTGCCGGCAGAGTCTGCGGGAAAGTTTCCCTTCAGGTAATTGTGGGCCTTGTTCTCGTCGGTGTCGGGTGCCTGCACGATGATGGTGCGTGTAGCGTTGTTGCCGCCGGAACTGCGGACAGCCTTGATCATGGTCTCGTGATAGGCTTTCAGTGTGTTGGCGTTGTCCTGTTTCAGTCCGTCGCCACTTTCGCCGGGCTCGTTGGTGCTGGCGAACAGCAGGTGTTCATCGTAATCCTTGAACTTGTTGGCAATCTGCTCCCAGTAGGATTTCTGGCGGGCATTGATCTTTTCGTCTACAGTGGGGCCGATGTGGTCTTCCAGCCAGCCGTTATCCCAGTGGATGTTGAGGATGGCATACATGTCTCGCTTGACTACGTAATCTACCACGGTCTTTACGGAATCCAGCCAGGCGGCATTAATGGTGTTCTCGTCACCGTCAGGAGTATAAAGTGTCCAGTTGGAGTCTACGGCGATGGCGTTGGAATGGCTGTACCAGGCGCAGGGAATGCGGACCGTGTTGAAACCTGCGGACTTGACGGAATCGATTAGCTCCTGGGTGGGAAAATCGTTTCCCCAGGCGGATGGGTTCATGGGAACTTCCAGCGTGTTTCCGATGTTGTAACCCATTCCCATTTTTGCGAAGACTTCTTTTGCTGTGGGAAGTGCATTGGCTGAACTAAATAGTAGACCCATGCAGCAGGGAATGCTGAAAATTCTTTTGAAATTCATCGGAAGGTCCTCTGTTTTTTGCCTTTCCATAAACTATTCTAAAAAAAGAAAGGCTATGTTCTTTCAAAGTGTATACCTAATATAACTAAGTAAAATATCACACCCTTTTACTTACTGAGATTTACCTATCTAAAAACTGTATCTTAGATACTTGGTCTAACCTAATTTTTTGTTGGTTTAGACCATTTTTTAGTATTTTAGGCTTTGGCGCCGAAGCTAATAAACTGTACTATTTTGGCGATTTTACAGCAGAAATGCAGTTTCCAATGGGTTTACGAAATGAACCTTTTATGCTAGCCCTGACCAAAAGTACGTTTCGGCTTGACACAGCCATTTTGCAGATTATGTCAAGCCATTTTGTATGGCTGCGTTTTTACTATATAATTGTAATGCGACTGTGCCAAACAGTGCAAAAACAGCGTAATTTCGACAATTTATGCTCTTTTGTGTACTTTAGCCTGACAAACCATTTGATGAAAATGGGCAATAGGGGTGCTGAAAAATTTTGAGTGACACCTACTGACATGCAGGATTATCTATATTCCCTGTGTACATAAAGAGTTTTGCTCTTGTCCACGTTTGAAACTTCGACACTTTCATTACCAAAGGACAAGACGAACGCTCACGCTTGCTGCTCGGCTATGTCGGGTGGCATCGTTTTGCTACATGCATATTTTATAGATCTGCCTGTACGCAAACGACTCTTTTGGGTGCATCTTGCACCAGCTGCCGTTTTTACGGCACGCTTTTGGGGCGTGGGTTGTTTGCGTTTATTTGTTCAGGGCAGTCGAAGGCCTGCTTTGCGATGGGATTCTTTACGAAGTTCACTTCTACGAAATGCTTGTAGAACTTGCCTGCGAATTCGCGGACAGCCGTAGTTTTGCCGACCTGGCGGGCGCCTGTAAGCGGCAGTGCCTTTTCATGACCCGACTTTAGCCAGTTTTCTAGGACCTTCGTTAGCTTTCTTTTTAACATTTTACAACTTTTTGCAATGTTTTTTAATGATGTTTTGCAACTTTTTGCTTTGCTTTGACATCAGTCCACGATGGCTTGAACGAAGAGAAAGCCAGCGTCATTTAGGCGCTGGCAGTAATAACCCCTTAAGGGGTGGTTTGTGATTCTACCAGAATCTGTAGGAAATTTTGAGCAACTAGTTCGCGAACTGCCAGGTATCGAACTGCACATCACCCTTGATTATCAAGTAGACGGTGTGAACGCCGCTTGTGATGCCACTGCACTTTGCTTCCAGTTCCTGCCAGTCGCTTGCAGAACTGTTGACTGTGGCAACGTTTGCACCATCACGTTTATCAAGACGGAGAATTACAGAACCCTTGCCCTTCACCAAAGCCTTCAGAGTTTTTGCACTGCTGAAATTTACATTACGAACTTCGATGATGCCTTCTGTAGGTGCGGGGCCGTCCTTGCTGGGAGTGCCGATTGTAGCCACCATGTGGCCCGGTTCCTCTGTCTGCACGTAGCGAATGCCCAAGGTAGCCGCAGCTGTTGATGCCTGCTGCACAATATAGGGGTCAAGATTCTTGATCGCCTTTACGCCCTTGTAAGTCGGCTTAGCTTCCTTGATGACAACCTTTGCTTCGTCCACCTCGATTTCGTCAACCAAGATGCTGCGGAAACCGCCATGGGAACCGATGGAAGCCTCAAGAATTGCCGCCTGATAGAACAGATACCACTTGTCCTGATACTTATGGAGATGGGTGTGGTTGTTGCCGTAGGTCATGCCATTTTCACCCATGTTCTTGAAGTAGTTTCCGCCGTAGGTCCAGGAATCGGGATTCAGCGGCTCGGTGCTGGTAAAGTAATTCATGCTGCAGGCTGTTGGCGCCTCGCCACCCCAATCCCAGGGCTTATGATCTTCCCAGTCGTTGTTGAAGGTGTACACGTACTTGCCGTTAATATAATTGAGCTCATTAGCCTCGAAATGGAACGGGGACGGAAGCTTGACCGGATCCCCATCGAGAGAGTGCAGATCTGGTTTGAGCTTGGCGATCCAGCCTTGACCATTACCAAATGAAAGCCATCCATCGCCATTGTCGTCAATTACAGCACCTGGGTCAAATATGGAGCCGCTGCCCTTTACAACGGGATGGTCGCCATCGATAAGGCTCTTGCTCAAAGGAGATGTCCACGGGCCTACCGGAGACTTTGCCTGGATAACACCGGTGCCAAAACCGCTGTTGGAGAAATAGAGGGAGAAGAGGGTGCTGCCATCGGCCTGTTCCTTGCTGATGATGCTTGGTGCCCATGAAGCCATAATCCAGGGAGCCACCTCGCCGACAGGAATCAACCCGTGGTAAGTCCAGTTGACCATATCGTCGGTGGACATCATTACCAAAGTCTTGATCTTCTCGTAAGTATTGCTGACGCCTTCTTCGTACTGCTGATGGTCATTGGTTCCATACACATAGAGGCGTCCCTTGTATTCAATGGCGGTCGGGTCTGCGCAGTACTGGAAATCCAGAATAGGGTTGCCATTGCCCACGCCCAGTTTTGGGGACTTCACTGGCATCTTGCTTACAGTGCCGTCAGAGTCCTTTGCGCGGATAATGATTTTACCGAAATTAATGGTCGCTGCATCACTAGGTGTGTTGGGGCTTACGACCAGTGCCAAGCTAACGAGAGTTTTGCCCGGTTCAAAGGTCAATGCAAAATTTTTTGCACCGCTAGAGATTCTTTCCGTTGTCTTGGTTTCGTCGCTGTAGGTTGCGATTACGTCAATATTGTCGTATTCGACGGCCTTGGTAAAAGCTATCTCAACCTTGGTGAAAACGTCCGTGTCCAGGTCGTGAATATCCCAATAGTTGTTGGCGTATTGCTTGTAGGTAAAGCTGTTGTTGTCGGCATCCTTTTCTCCGCCGCCGCCAAACCAGTCCACGATGATATCTTCAATAGTGAGAGCGATATCGTACTTTGCTACCGCATCCTCATTGTTTATGCCATCATCCTTGTCGAGAGGGTCGCTAGGCTGTTCCTGAGAGACGCTGTCCTTAGGCTGAATAGGATTGAGGGAATCCTTGGGCTGTTCCGGGTTGAGTGTATCCTCGGGAAGTTCCAGAGAGGGGTCGTCATCAAGGTTCTTGTTTACGGATTCATCGTCTCCGCAAGACATTACCATGGACGAAACGGACACAAGCGTTGCCGCAAGAAAGATTTTCTTATTCATATTCGCACCCAATGTTTCAATAATCACCTCTTATGAAAATACGCTAAATCCATAGGTTGTGAAAATATGGAGGGCGGATCCTCAAGTATTTCGTTGAGAATTTCTAACCACTTCACAACAATGAAAAAAAAACGGAATCTTACACAATATATGCGGAAATGTTCCCTAAAAGCAAGATGATCAAAAAAGCCCTTGATGAAGAGGTTCTTTGATTCTTAACTTCAAAGAAATGATAGCCTCCTATCTTGTGTTACAATTGATTAAGACCCGTTTAAACCCCCCGAATTCAATGGGTTTAACGTGATTTTAGAACGCGTCAAGAATTTGTTAATATAACGGAAATCAGTAACATTGCGATAAATCTTCATAAAGTTGTCAAATTCGACCACTTTAAAATATGGCGAATTCGACATATTTATGAATGCAATATCTTTATAGTTTCCATTAATAGGGGTCGAATTCGACCCCTTTAAAACTTTAGTTGTTCTTTTTCCCGGACGCCTGCGACACCATTTCCAGCAGTTGCTGCTTTGAAACAAAATTCAGCACGGAGAATGCGGTCAGTTTTTTCCCGACTCGGGCTGATACACGATGATTTCGTTTTTCTCTTCCATATTTATTCCTTTGTGTTACAAGCTGGATATAAAAACACAAATTTAATGCACAAATGTTCTAGTGAACAAAATGCAATCGATTTTATTAACTCTGTCAAGCTAAAGCACTCATTTGTGTAGAGCTAGCATAAACTCAGCCATTTATCACCCCTTCCAAAACTGTTTATTGGCAGCATAAACGCAATAAACTCGCTGTATTCTAAAATTTCTTCTTGACTCTACTTTTGCGAGCCGCATTTGAGGACTTGCTTTCAATTTGCTTGATCGTTTCAAGGTAAGCCTTTTCTACAGGGCTTAGTGTATTGACTTGGTATTTGCGATATTCTTCAAGGGCTTTGTCTACAGCCTGCTTGTGAGTTACTTTTCCTGAATTATTCAAGACGCATTTCCCGGCGGCTGAGATTACTTGGTCTAGCTGTTGCACGTAATCATGCATGTACATGAGGCGATGCTCAAGAGCAGCAACTTCCGCGATATCAAAATATGCACTCACTAAATTGTTGAGAATTTTCAGTTCATTTTCGTTGAGATAATTTTTTGCGATGATCACATCGGCTCGAACAGGTAACTCTCCACTAAAAGATTTCAATCCCATGAACGGCTTTTCACTATCGACACGATTATAAATCACTTCTGCGGCAGTATTTCCATGGGCCGCAAAATGAAACTTATTCTGAACCATCTTGAAGAAGGCGATGCTTTCTGCACTTGTCGGGTTGTAATCTGCGCTGGTCGCGTAAAGATCAAGAACCTGCCTGTACATGACTTTTAGAAAGCGGTTTCTCTAGTTTGCGTTTTACCGTCAATTGCTCCATGCAGAGTGGTTGTTTCCATTTTGGAAATAACCATAGATTCTTCCAGTTCTCCTTCCTCAAAGATGTTCTTTAGGTGCTTGCTAATTGCAGGAACGCCAACTTCAAATAGCTCAGCCATGGCTTTTTGCGTAAGCCACAAAGTTTCGTTTTCAAGTTTCACTTCAAGATGCGAGGAACCGTCATCGGAAACATAGATTACTATTTCGCCTTTCTTGTCAGTGGTATTCATTCAAACCTCCGTACTGCACAAAAATACACTAAAACAAAAACTCTGTCAAGCCAGTGTACACGGTCGGGGTGAGATTGTGTTCCCATTGTTTTCTTGCTGAATAATAACAGCAAGGTCGGATTAGGATATGTCAAGCCATTTCGTAAAAAATAGGCAATAGGGGCACCGAAAAAATTTGAGTGACACCTACTGACATGCTGGATTATCTATATTCACCGTGTACATAAAGAGTTTTGCTCTTGTTCCTCACCCGAAACTTCGACAATTTCTGAACAGGGAATAAGGCGACGCTCACGCTTGCTATTGGGCTTTGCTTAATGGCATCGTTTTGCTACATGCATATTTAATAGATCTGCCTGTGCGCAATGCGACCCTTTTGGTGCTTTATGCACTAGCTGCCGTTTTTACGGCACGCTTTTGGGGCGTGGGTTGTTTGCGTTTATTTGTTCAAGGCAGTCGAAGGCCACAGGTGAGTAAGCGCATTCAACCTCACGCCTTTTTTCATTGATATCGTGTGGAAGTTTCGCAACAAGAGTGACTCTTGCTGGGTTTGCTCTTATTCGCACCTGAAACTTCGACACTTTCTGAACACGAAATAAGACAAACGTTCGTTGACCTATGGTTACATAGGCCATGCTGTACCCTGGGCGTACTATATCCATTCGGTGCCCGGGGAATTCGTGCGTGTATCCACACGTGCGTTTGCGAGCGTTTTCTTTGCTTGTTTTGACATCGCAGTTTCTTGCTCCC